>NZ_JBJLSE010000045.1:0-30990 GCF_050871845.1 Kineococcus arenarius subsp. arenarius | reverse complement strand
ACGCCCCGCCACCCCCCCCCCCCCCCCGCCCCCCCCCCCCCCCCCCCCCCCCCCCCCCCCCCCCCCCCCCCCCCCCCCCCCCCGCTGCCGCTGCTGCTGGCGGCGCTGTTCGTGACCGGGCTGTTCATCTCCCCCAACCTCATCGCCGCTCAGCACCTCGTCGACGACCTCGTGCCCGTGCACCGCATGGGGGAGGCGCAGGCGTGGCTGTCCACGGCGATCACGGCGGGCGCGGCGGTAGGCAACGCGGTGGCCGGGGCGGTGCTCGAGCACCGCACCGCCCAGCTGTCGCTGGCGACGGCCGCCGGGGCCGTGCTGACCGCCGGTCTCGTGGCGCTGCTGGCGCAGCGTCGCTGGCGCGGCGTCGCCGCGCTGCCCGCGTAGGCTCCCCCGCCGTGAGCACCCCTGCCGCCTCCCCCACCCGCCCGACCGCCCTGGTGACGGGCGCGACCGCCGGCCTGGGGGCCGGCTACGCCGAGAGCCTGGCCGCGCGCGGGCACGACCTGGTGCTGGTGGCCCGCGACACCGGGCGGCTGGAGGAGCGGGCCGCGCAGCTGCGCGAGCGGCACGGGGTGGCGGTGGAGGTGCTGGCCGCGGACCTGGCCGACCGCGAGGCGCTGCAGCGGGTCGCCGACCGCGTCGCGGACCCGGCGCGCCCGGTGGACGTGCTGGTGAACAACGCCGGGTTCGGCCTCAAGCAGCGCCTGTTCGACGGCGACCCGGCCGACCACGAGCGGATGTTCGACGTGCTGTGCCGGGCGGTGCTGGTGCTCTCGCGGGCCGCGACCGGGGCGATGGTGCCGCGCGGGCGCGGGTACGTCCTGAACGTGGGCTCGGTGGCCGGGATGGTGCCCGGCGGCGGGCACTACTCGGCCGCCAAGGCGTACGTGATCGTGCTGACCGAGACGCTGGCCGGTGAGCTGCGCGGCACCGGCGTGCGCGCCACCGTCGTGGCGCCGGGGTACGTGCGCACGGAGTTCCACGCCCGCTCGGGGATGCGCTCGGGCGGGCGCTCGCCGCTGACGCAGCGCGTGTGGCTGGACGTGGACGACGTGGTGGACGCCTCCCTGGACGACCTGTTCGCCGGGCGGGTGGTGAGCGTGCCGACGCGGCGCTGGCGGGCGGTCTCCACGGTCCTGGACGTGGTGCCGCGCGGCGTGGTGAGCCGGGCGTGGAACGCCATGCCCGGGGGCGCCAAGCGGCGCCACCCCGGCAGCGGCCACTGACGACCCGTTCGGGGCACGAAGCGGCAACACGGACAGTAGTCATCAAGTAACATGCTGTCGTGGATCGCAGCCCCTCCGGCACGCCCAGCGGGGCGCCCACCGACGCCGGGGAAGCCGCACGCCTGGCGGCCCTGCGCGACTACGTCGACGTCACCGCCGAGCCCCCGCGCGAGCTGCAGGCCGCGGTGCGGCTCGCCACCCGCGTCACCGGCCTGCCCAACGCCGTCGTCAACATCATCGACGAGCACCTGCAGCGCCAGCTCGCCGCCGAGGGCTTCGAGCGCTCCGAGTGCGCGCGCGAGGACTCCATGTGCGCATACTCCATCGGCGTCGGCGGCCTCGTGCACGCCCGCGACGCCCGCCGCGACGTGCGCTTCGCCGCCAACCCGTGGGTCGACGGGCGCATGGGCGAGGTGCGCGCCTACGCCGCCTCCCCGCTGCTCACCCCCGACGGCCTGGCCCTGGGCACGCTGTGCGTCTTCGGCCCCGAACCGCGGGAGCTGACCGCCACCCAGCGCACCGACCTCGCCGACCTGGCCGACCTCGTGGTCTCCCTCTTCGACCGCGAGCGCCGCGCCCGCCGCCAGGCCGAGGACCACGAGGTGCTCGCGCGGGCCCGCCGGGACGCGGAGACCGCCCGGGCCCTGCAGACGGGACTGCTGCCCGCCGCCCTGCCCCAGGACGCCGTGGTGACCCTCACCCCGCGGTACCTGCCGGGCACCGACGGCGCCGAGGTGGGCGGGGACTTCTACGACGCCGTGCGCACCGCCGGCGGCCTGGTCCTCGTCATGGGCGACGTGCAGGGCCACAGCAGCGCCGCCGCGGCCCTCATGGGGCAGGTGCGCACCGCGGTGCGCGCCTACGTCAGCGAGGGCCACGAACCCTCCGCCGTGCTGGCGCGCACCAACGAGCTGCTGCTGGCCGCCGGCACGGAGCTGTTCGCCACCTGCTGCCTGCTGCGCCTGGACGCCGACACCGGGGAGGTGGACGTCGCCAGCGCCGGGCACCCCGCACCCGTGCTCTTCGCCCCCGGTCCCCCGCGGGCGCTGGAGGTCGAGCCGGGCCCGCCGCTGGGCGTCAGCGCCGGCGCCACCTACCCGGCGGCCCGGCACCGGCTCACCGGGCGCAGCCGGCTGCTGCTGCACACCGACGGCGTCGTGGACTGGCCCCGCGGGCGCGGCGACGACGGCGCGGCGATCCTCGAACGGGTGCTGCTGCAGCACGCCGGCGCACCCGCCGCCGAGCTGGCGGAGCTCCTGCTCGCACCCGCCGCCGGCACCATCACGGACGACGCCGCGCTGCTGGTGGCCGACTACGCCGGCCCGGCCCCCGGCAGCCGCGAGTCGCAGGTGGTGCTGCCCCCGGACCCCCGCGCGGTCGCCACCGCCCGGGACCACCTGCGCATCACCCTCGACGCGTGGGGCCTGGTGCGGATCGCCGACGAAGCGGAGCTGGTGGTCTCCGAGCTCGTCACCAACGCCGTGCTGCACACCGGGTGCGGCACGGCGTTGACGGTGCGGCACGACCCCCTGGCGGCGCGGCTGTGCCTGGGCGTGGACGACAGCTCGACGTCCCACCCGCTGCCGCGGGGCGCGGGGGACGAGGCCCTCAGCGGCCGCGGCATGCACATCGTGGACGTGCTGGCCGAGCGGTGGTGGGTCAGCCCCCGCGGGGACGGCAAGACCGTCTGGGCCGAGCTGCGCGTGGCCTGACGGCGCCGCCCCCGCGGCGGGTCAGTCGACGATCGCGCCCGGGTTGAGGTTGCGGCCCGGGTCCACGCCGTCGAACAGCGCCTTGACGACCTGCGCGCCCGCCGGGGAGAGGTCCTCGCCGACCCAGCGCTTGTGCTCGCGGCCCACCGCGTGGTGGTGCGAGAGCGTGCCGCCGTTGTCGATGAACGCCTGCTGGATGGCGCCCTTGACGATGTCGTAGGCCTCCAGCCCGTCGCGGTCCGCGGGCGGCTGGAAGGCGAACGTGAAGTACTGGCACGCCCCGGAGTGGTAGCTGTGCGACAGGTGGCAGAAGACGAACCCCTTCGTGCCGATCTCCGCGAACGCCTTGTTCGCGGCGGCGACCACGTCGTCGTGCAGCGTCTTCAGCGTCGCCCAGGTCGAGGACGTCTCGGACACGTCGCCGTAGGCGCCGCGGTCGAGGATGAAGTCGCGGATGTAGGGGGTGTCGAACTTCTTCTGGTCGTACAGGGTCCCCGGGCCGGTGCCGACGCCGAAGCCGCCGTGGCGCTTGACGATCTCGTCGACCAGGCGCTTGCTGCGCTTGACGTGCAGCGAGGAGCCCTCGAACCCGATGAACGACAGGCACATCTTCTCGAGGTCGAAGCCCTTGCCCTTGGCGGCGTACAGCTTCACGCCCTTGGACAGCAGCTGCGACAGGGCGCTGCCCTTCTTGGACGTGGCCAGCGTGAACCGCGTCTCCATCTCGTCCGAGACGCGGGTGATGGACGGGGAGGCGTCGGAGGCGGCGATGTCGTGCATGGCCTTCAGCCCGCTGCCGTAGTCGGGGAAGAAGTACGCCTGGATGACGCGCTCCTCCGCCAGGCGGTGCACCTGCACCGTGGCCTCGGTGATGACGCCCAGGCGCCCCTCGCTGCCCAGGACCATCTCGCGCACGCTGGGACCGGCCGCCTGCACCGGCACGTTGCGGGTGGCCACCACGCCCTTGGGGGTCACCACCCGCACGGCGCGGGTGATGTCGGCGATGTCGCCGAAGCGGTCGGACTGCATGCCCGAGGAGCGGGTCGCGATCCAGCCGCCGAGGGTGGAGTGCTTGAAGCTGTCCGGGAAGTGGCCCAGGGTCCAGCCGCGGGCGTTGAGCTGGGCCTCCAGGTCCGGGCCGAGGGCACCGGCCTGGATGCGGGCCAGCTGGGAGGTCTCGTCCAGCTCCAGCAGCGAGCGCAGCCGGCCCAGGTCCAGGGACACCACCGGACGGGTCTCCTCGCGCGGGGCCTCCAGGGAACCCACGATGTTGGAGCCGCCGCCGAACGGGATGAGCACCGCGTCGGCGTCCAGCGCCACGCGCAGCGCGGCCTCCACCTCCGCCTCGCTGCCCGGGTAGACCACCAGGTCCGGCACGCGGCCGAAGTCCCCGCGGCGGATGCGCACCAGGTCGCGCATGGACTTGCCGTACGTGTGCACGACGCGGTCCAGGTCGTCGTCGTGGACGTGCTCGGCGCCCACCGCGGCCGCGAACGCCTCGCGCAGCGGCGCCGGCGCCTGCGACGCCGGGACGTCCAGCTCGGACAGCTCCGGCACCCGCACCGGGGGCGCGTCGAAGTCGATCCCGGCCATCTCCCGCGCGAACGGCGCCAGCGCCGGCTTGTCCTCGTGGTGGAAGGCCACGCCCTCCTGGCCCCAGCCCCACCACTTCATGTGCTCGACCACTGCGTCTCCCGTGCTCGCGTCCCGCCGACCCGCTGCCGACCTGCTGCTGACGTGCTGCTGCGCCCCGCCCCCGGCGGAGGACCCCCGGAGCCTACGCGCGGCGCGAGGCCAGGAAGCGCACCGCCAGGGAGTACCCCTCCACCCCCAGGCCCGCGATCACGCCGGTGGCCACGGGGGTGGTGAAGGAGTGGCGGCGGAAGTCCTCGCGCGCGTGCACGTTCGACAGGTGCACCTCCACCAGCCCGGCGCGCAGCTCCGCGCAGGCGTCGCGCAGCGCCACCGAGGTGTGCGTCCACGCGGCCGGGTTCAGCACCACCGGGCGGCCCTCGTCGGCGGCGCCGTGCACCCACGCGAGCATCTCGTGCTCGGCGTCGGTCTGGCGCAGCTCCACCTGAACGCCCAGCTGCGCGGCCAGCTCCTGCAGGCCGGCGTCGACGTCGGCGAGGGTGGTGGTGCCGTACACCTCCGGCTGGCGCGTGCCGAGGCGGCCGAGGTTGGGGCCGTTGAGGACCAGGATGCGCAGCACGTCGCGGACGCTACCGGCCCCCGCCGACACGACCGCCCCGGCGGCGCGGTGCCGGCGCGGTCGTGTCGGGGGCCGCTGCCACGCTGCCCCCGTGTGCACCACCACCCCCGACGCGGGGGACGACGCGCCGTTCCGCTGCTTCGGCACCGGGGACCCGCTCTACGAGCGCTACCACGACACCGAGTGGGGCCGGCCCGTGCACGGCGACGCGGCCCTGTACGAGCGGCTGTGCCTGGAGGCCTTCCAGTCGGGGCTGTCGTGGATCACCGTGCTGCGCCGGCGCGAGACGATGCGGGCGGCCTTCGACGGCTTCGACCCCGAGCGGGTGGCCCGCTACGGCGAGGCGGACGAGGCCCGGCTGCTCGCCGACCCGGGGATCGTCCGCAACCGCCTCAAGGTGCGCGCCGCGGTCCACAACGCCCGCACCACCCTGCGCCTGGCCGAGGAGGGCCCGGGCCTGTCGCGGCTGGTGTGGTCCTTCGCGCCCGCCGAGCCCGGCCCGGCGCCGCTCGAGCCCGCCGACGTGCCCGCCAGCACCCCGGCCTCCACCGCCCTGGCGCGGGCCCTGAAGGACGCCGGCTTCCGCTTCGTGGGGCCCACCACGGCCTACGCGACCATGCAGGCGTGCGGGCTGGTGGACGACCACCTGGCGCGCTGCCCGGCCCGCGGCGCGGGCTCCGGGGACGTCCCGGGCTGAGGTGCGCGACGGCCGCGTGCAAGGATTCTTCCGTAACGGGAAACCACGGTCCCGGCGACGGAGAGACAAGAGGTGTCCTACATGGTCGATCGACAGCGAGTCGTCATCGTCGGAGGGGGCTTCGCCGGCCTGTACGCCGGCAAGAAGCTGGAGAAGCTCCTCCCCGCCAGCACGGCGGAACTGGTGATCGTCAGCCCCACCGACCACCTCACGTACAGCCCGCTCCTGCCCGACGTCACGGCCTCCGTGCTCGAGCCGCGCCACATCGCGGTCTCGCTGCGCCAGGCGCTGCCGCGTCACCGGCTGGTCGTCGGGCACGTCACGTCGGTGGACGTGGAGGCCAAGACGGTCACCATCACGCGCAGCGGGCAGGAGGAGACCGGCGACGAGACGCAGGTCCTGTCCTACGACCGCCTGCTGCTCGCCCCCGGCTCGGTCACCCGCCGCTTCCCCATCCCGGGCGTGGCGGAGTCGGCCCGCGGGGTCAAGACCATCACCGAGGCCGCGTTCGTGCGCGACCACCTGGTCAACCAGCTCGACGCCGCGGACTCCCTGCCCGACGACCCGCGCTTCGACGCCGAGCGCGCCGAGCGCATGACGGTCGTCGCGGTCGGCGCCGGCTACACCGGCACCGAGATCGTCGCCCAGACGCAGCGCTGGCTCAAGCGCGTCGCGGACCGCTGGTCCAAGATCGACGTCGACGACGTCAAGTGGCTGCTCATCGACGTCGCCCCCGCGGTGCTGCCCGAGCTCGGGCCGCGCCTGGGCCAGTACGCGCTGTCCGCGATGAAGTCCCGCGGCATCGACGTGCGCCTGGGCGTGTCCGTGGCCTCGGTCGAGGGCAACGTCATCAACCTCACCGACGGCACCCCGGTGCCCTCGCGCACCCTCATCTGGAACGCCGGCATCATCGCCAACCCGCTCATGGCCACCCTCGGCCTGCCGCTGGAGCGCGGGCGCCTCGTCGTGGACGCGCAGATGCGCGTCACCGACGACGTGTGGGCGGTCGGCGACGCCGCCGCCGTGCCGGACCTCGCCAAGGACAAGCCGGCCGACGGCCCGCAGCCGGTCACCCCGCCCACCGCGCAGCACGCGCAGCGCCAGGGCACCGCGGTCGGGCAGAACATCGCCGCCAGCTTCGGCATCGGCCAGGCCAAGGACTACGTCCACAAGGACCTGGGCCTGGTCGCGGACCTCGGCGGCCTGACGGCCGTGGCCAAGCCCCTCGGCGTCGAGCTCACCGGGCTGCCCGCCAAGGTGGTGGCGCGCGGTTACCACCTGTTCGCCCTGCCGAGCATGGCGAACCGGGTGCGGGTGCTCACCGACTGGGCGCTGCACGCCGTGCTGCCGCCGCAGGTGGTCGCGCTGAACCAGACGCGTCCGGAGGACGCGCTGATCACCAGCGCACAGCACACCGAGATCTACCCCAAGGCCGAGGACAAGCCCAAGGTCGGCTGACCTCGCCACCGCCTCGGACGGGGTCCTGGAGGACGTGACCGAGGACGTGCCGGAGGACGTGGTGGCGCAGGTCGCCGCGTTCCTCGGCACGAGCACCGCACGAGCCCGGGGGCTGGCGCGCACCGCGCTGCCCCCGGGCTTCGTGCGTGCGGTGCGGGGCGCGGCCGGCCACGGGCCGGCGGTGCTGCTCGTGGAGGGCGCCACGGACGCGGCCGTGCTCACCGCGCTGCTGGACGGCCCCGTGGTCCTGGCCGTCGGCGGCAAGCACCTCCTGCCCGCGGCCGGGGCCGTCGCCGAGGCCCTGGGCGCCCGCTGGCACGCGCTCGTGGACGGCGATGCCGACGGCTGGCGGCGCGCCGCCAATCGCACCCGCACCCGGGCGGTGCACCGGCGCAGCACCGCCGCGGTGGTGCGGCTGCTGCCGCCGCCGCGGTGCACGGTGCTCCCCGACGACCTGGAGGCCGAACTGGCGCGCTGGCCCTCGTTCGTCGCCGCGCTGCACCGGCACGGCGGGCGGCTGAGCGGCCCGGGCGCCAAGGACCCCGCCCGCTACGCCGCCGCGGCCGCCGAGGCCCGCGCCGACGACGCCCCCGAACGCCTGCTGGCGCTGGGGCGCCTGCTGCGCTGAACCGCGCCTCCGGCGAGCCGCCGCCCCCGCGGCACGCGGGGGTGTCAGCCGCCCAGGCGGGCCGCCAGGCCGGTGGCGCGCGCCAGCGGGCGCCCCACCGCGGCGGTCACCGCCTCCACCGACCCCACCACCCGCACCCGGTGCCGGGCCCGCGTCACGGCGGTGTAGAGCATCTCCCGGGTCGCCAGCGGCGAGCGCGCCGGTGCCGCCAGCACCGTCACCGCCCCGAACTGCGAGCCCTGGCTGCGGTGCACCGTCATGGCGTGCACCGGCTCCACGGCCGCCAGGCGCGCCAGCGGCACCAGCAGCGGCCCGTCCCCGCGGCCCACGGCCACCACGAGGTCGCCGCCGCGCTCCAGCACCACCCCGGTGTCGCCGTTGAAGACGCCCGCCGCCGCGTCGTTCGTCGTCACGATCACCGGCAGGCCGACGTACCGGCCGTCCGGGCGCGGGCGGACCCCCAGCTCCTCCACCGACCAGCGGTGCGCCAGCGCGCTCCACTGCGACACGCCCCGCCCGCCGCGGCGGTGCGCGCACAGCACGCGGTGCGCGTCCAGCGCCGCCAGGGCGCCCTCGGCGTCGCCGCGGCGCGCCGCCTCTACCACGTCGCGGGCGCGCGCCACGACGTCGGCGCGCACCGCCTCCAGCGCCGCACCCGCCACGGCCTCGTCCTCGGCGACCTCGCAGAACTCCACGCCGTCGCCGCCGGCGCGCAGGACGTCCACCACCGCGTCCGCCCGCCCCGCGCGCACCGCGGCCGCCAGCTCCGCGATGGGGCCGCCGGCGGCGAAGCGGTGCGTGGTGCGCAGCAGGGCGACGCCGCCGGCGACGGTGCCGGCCGCCCCCGCGGGCCGCGACCCCGTGGCTGCCGCGTCCGTGGCCGCCGCGTCCGGGGCGCAGGCCCCCAGGGCGGGGGCGACCAGGTCGGCCAGGACGGCGCCGACCTCCACCGAGGCCAGCTGGTCGGGGTCGCCCACCAGCACCAGGTGCGCCTGCGGGCGCAGCGCCGCCAGCAGCCGCGCCACCACCCCCAGCCCCACCATCGAGGCCTCGTCGACGACGACGACGTCGTGCGGGAGCCGGTGCTCGGCGTCGTAGCGGGCGCGCACCGAACCCGGCCGCAGGCCCAGCAGCCGGTGCAGGGTGGAGGCGCTCGCCCCCGCCAGGAACGCCGCCTGCTCCGGGGTGAACACGCCCGGAGCCGCGGCCGCGGCCGTGACGGCCTCCGTCAGCCGCGCCGCCGCCTTGCCGGTGGGGGCGGCCAGCGCCACCCGCGGCGGCGCACCGTCGCCGGCCAGGTCGTGCAGGGCCGCCAGCAGCCGGGCCACCGTCGTCGTCTTGCCGGTGCCCGGGCCGCCGCCGAGGACCGCCACGCCCGAGCGCAGGCACACCTCCGCGGCGCGGCGCTGGTCGGACGGCTCGGCCTCGCCCGGCCACAACCGGTCCAGCACCTCGCGCACCCGCGCCGCGTCGTGGGCCGGCGGGTGCGCAGCGCGCCGGCGCAGGTCCTCGGCCACAGCGACCTCCAGCCGCCAGTACCGGTCCAGCCACAGCCCGTCGCCCGCGACGTGCACCGGGCGCGGCGGGCCGTCCCCGGCCGCGCCGGCACGCGCCGGGGGCTCGTCGTGCACGGTGGTCAGCGCGCTGGCGCGCACGGCGCTCAGCCAGCCGGCCGGCTCGGGCCAGGGGGCGTCCACGGCCCCGACGGCTCCGGTGTCCTCCTCGTCCTCCGGCACGACCGTCGTCGGCGCCTGCCCCAGGTGCAGGACCACGGAGCCGTGCCGCACCGCCCGCACCGCCAGCGCCACGGCCAGCAGGACCCGCTCGTCGTCCTCCCCCGCGACGGCGCCCAGCCGGCGGGCGACGTGGACGTCGGCGGCGCGCAGCAGGCCCAGGGCGTTGAAGTCGCGCAGCAGCCCGGTGGCGCTGCGCACCCGGGTGGCGGCGCGCTCCGCGTCGGGCACGGGGTCGGGCACGGAGCCGGGGACGTCCGCGGGCGCGGCGGTGCTCGTGCTCATCGGGCCCTCCCGGCCAGCAGGTCGGACAGGTCGGTCACCAGCGCCGCGGGTGGTCGCCACGACCACACGCCCGGCGGCGCGGCCGGCTCGCCGTGCGGACCGGTCGAGGTGGGCAGGTCCGGCCCGCACATGCCGCGCAGGAACAGGTACAGCACCCCGCCCAGGTGCGCGTCGGGGTCGTAGCCGGGCTGGCGCCAGCGCAGGAACCGATGCAGCGCCACGCAGTACAGCATGGCCTGCAGCGGGTAGTGGGCCTGCCGCACCGCGTCGTCGAGGGCCTCTCGGCGGTAGTGCCAGGCGGTCAGGGGCTCGCCGGGGCCGGCGAGGCGGTTCGTCTTGTAGTCCACGACGAGGTGGGCGGGCCCGTGCGGGCCCGGCCGGCGCAGCACGGCGTCGATGGAGCCGGTGAGGTACCCGCGCAGCACCTGCTCACCCAGGACCGGTTCCTCCAGGTCGGCGGCGTAGCGGTGCACGGGGTCGGCGGGGTCCAGGTGCTCGCGCAGCAGGCCCGCCACCTCCCCCAGCAGGGCGCCCGCCCCCTCCCCGGCCGCGTCGCCCCCGCCCAGCGGCAGCTCGAAGTCCAGCTCGGCCAGCCGGTCGGCGACCGCGAAGCCCTCCAGCGCCGCACCGCCGGCCAGCGGCCCCAGGGGGGTGCGCAGCACCGGCTCCAGCGCGGCGGCCAGGGGCTCGGCCAGCGGCCCGGCGAACTGCTCGCGCGCCAGCGCCGCCAGGTGCGGCCGGCGGTCGCCGACCGCGGGGTCGAACTCCTCCAGGACGGCGTGCACGAGGGTGCCGAAGCCCGCGCCGGCGGGCAGGTCCGCCAGCGGGGAGGGCACCTCGCGCCAGCGCTGCGCCAGCGGGTCCGCACCGGCCGGGCCGGGCGCGGCGGGGGCCTCCAGGTCGGCCTCGTCGAGGGCGCCCGGCTCCTCCGGCCCGGGGCGCACCGCCGGGGCGTCGTGCACCCCGCGCGTCAGCCCGCTGTAGGAGGTGCGCCGCCAGTGCGGGTCCACGCGCCCGGCGAAGACCGCCGGGGGCAGCGGCGCGGCGGGCGCGGGGGCGGGCAGGACCGGTGCCGGGGCACCGTCGCCGCCGGCGCGCTCCACGGCCACCCCGGTGCCCGGGCCGGCCAGGTGCTCCAGCGCCCGCAGGACGTCCGCCTCGGCGGGCACCGGCACCGACGGCGGCGGCGCGAGGGGGTCGGGTGCCAGCAGCAGCCGGTGCAGGGGGCTGGCGGCCGTGCACCGCGACGGGGCCCACCACACCAGCAGGCGCGAGACGGCGCGGGTCAGGGCCACGTACAGCAGCCGCAGCTCCTCGCCGGCGACCTCCTCGTCCTCGGCGGCGCAGGCCGCGGCGTAGCCGGGGCTGCCCGCGCCGCCCACGTGCAGGGTCCGCACCGCCGGGGCACCGGTGTGGGCCACGGGCAGGCGCTCGCGCGAGCCGGGCCCCGCCCCCGGAACGTCCCAGCCGAAGGGCACGCACACCACCTCGAACTCCAGGCCCTTGCTGGTGTGCACGGTGGCGACCTGCACGGCGGCCCGGTCGGTGTCCAGGCGCCGCGACCGCTCGGCGTCCACGTCGCGCTCGGCCCCGTCCACCCGCGCCCGCAACCACGACAGCAGCCCGGCCGGGCCGCGGTCGTGCGCGGCGGCCTCGGCGTGCAGCACCTCGCACACGTGGCGCAGGTCCGTCAGGCGCCGTTCGCCACCGGTGGTGGCCAGCAGGCGCGCGGGCAGGCCGTGCTCCTCGGCGACCGCGGCGAACAGCCCGGCCACGCCGCGCTCGGCCAGCACCGCCGTCCACGCCCGCAGCCGCACGGCGGCGTCGTCGGTGGCGCGCTCGCCGCCGGCGTCGAGCTCGTGCGCGGTGGAACCCACGAACGCCGACAGCACCAGGCGGCGCACCCGCGCCGTGCGGTGCGGCTGCTCGAGCGCCTCCAGCAGCACCAGCCAGTCCCGGGCGGCCTCGGTGCCGAACACGCTGGGGCCGCGGCTGAGCACGCACGGCACCCCGGCGTCCTGCAGCGCCTCCTGCACCAGGCGCGCCTGGGTGCGGGTGCGCACCAGGACGGCGACGTCCCCGGCGGCCAGCGCCCGTTCCGGGGAGCCGTCGCGGGGCCGCACCCGGTACCCGGCACCGAGCGCGGCGGCGACCTGGGCGGCGACGTCACCGGCCACCGCGGCACGGGCCCGCGCCAGCAGCGGGAGCCCGGCGCGGTCGGTGGGCAGGCCCGCGCGGGGCAGCACCCGCAGCCGCAGCGGCGCCGGGTCCTCGGCGCCGACGGCGTCCACGAGCGCGGCGCGCTCGCGCGCGGCCCGCACCTCGTGCACGGCGATCCCCTCCCCGCCCAGCACGGCCCCGCGCAGCACCCGCTGCACCCCGCGCAGCAGCGCGGGGTCGCTGCGCCGGTTCACGTCGAGGGTGGCCCCGTGGTCCGCGGCGGCGCGCGCGGCGAGGTAGCTGTGCACGTCGGCGCCGCGGAAGGCGTAGATCGCCTGCTTGGGGTCGCCGACGAGCACGAGCGGCCGCACCCCGTGGAAGGCCAGGCGCAGCACGTCCCACTGCACGGCGTCGGTGTCCTGGAACTCGTCCACGAGCACCACCCGGTAGCGCCGGCGCAGCCGCTGGCGGGCGACGGCGCCGCTGACGGGCGCGGCGAGCGCGTCGCGCAGCCGCACCAGCAGGTCGTCGAAGCCCAGCACGCGCCGGGCGGCGCGGCGGCGGGCCGCCTCGGCGCGCACCGCGGCGGCGAAGCGCACCCGCAGGTCCGCCGGGGAGCGCGGCTCCCGCTCGACGGGTTCCAGGCGCGCGTCGGCGCGCGCGGCGGCGGCGCGCGCCAGCCGCAGCGCGCAGGCGCGGTCGAAGGGCAGCGGCTCGCGCACCGCCCAGCGCAGGTAGAGGTCGTCGCTGACCTCCTCCACGAGGTCGGACAGGTCCTCCACGAGCGCGGCACCGGGGTCGACGTCGGCGGCCGTGCCCAGGCCGGTGAGGACCTGCTGGCAGAAGCCGTGCACCGTGGTGACGGTGGCCGCGTCGAAGGAGGCCAGCGCCGCGCCCAGGCGCTCGCGGCGGGCGGCGACCTCGGCGGGCGCGCCCGCGGCCAGGTGGCGCACCACGTCGTCGCCGTGCGCGGCGGCGGCCGCGGGGTCGGCCAGGGCGTCGCGGGTGCACAGCAGGCGCTCGCGCACGCGGGTGCGCAGCTCCCCGGTGGCGGCCCTGCCGAAGGTGACGACGAGCAGCTCGTCCACGCGGGCCGCGCCCTCGGCGACGTAGCGGGTGACGAGGCCGGCGAGGGCGTGGGTCTTGCCGGTGCCGGCGCTGGCCTCCAGCACGGTGGTGCCGGTGGGCAGCGGGCCGGTGGGGTCGAACGCGCTCACGCGGCCTCCAGGTGCCGGGCGGCCAGCAGGGGCTGCCACACGCGGCGGGCCAGTTCCGCGAAGGAGGCGGGGGTGCCGGGTGGGGCACCGGGGGGCGGGGTCCAGGCGAGCAGCTCGGCCACCGGCACGTCACTGCCCCACAGCAGCCGGTGCTCCTCGTCGGCGTCCTCGCGCGGCCAGTCCCAGCCGGACTCCCACTCGCGGGCGGCCGCGGCGGTGCAGTTCGCCGGCGACATCCCGCGCGCGGCGGCCGAGGCCCAGGCGTGGCCGGTGGCCACCGGCAGCGGCAGCGGCAGGCGCAGGCCGGTGAGCCGCAGGGCCAGCAGGTCCGTCAGCGCCCGGCGCGCCGCGTCCGGCGGCACCGGCCCGAGGCGGACCACGGCGGTGCTGCCGCGCTCGCCGCGGCCCACGACGACGGCCGCGCGGGGCGTGTCCGGTTCGGCCAGGGTGAGCGCGAGGACCTCCACCCAGGCGCGCAGCTCCTGCTTGGCCTTGAGCCGGGAGTAGGTGACGGTGACCGCCGCGGCGGCCGGGCCGGCGCCGGCCGGGCGCACCCCGCGCACCGCACCGCTCAGCCGGGTGCCGTCCAGCTCCAGGTCGACCTCGACGGTGCGGGCGGGCGCCGCGGTCCAGGGCGCGGCGGCGGCGACGAGCTGCTCGACCGCGCCGCCGACGCGGCGCAGCACGGCGGTGCCGAGCAGCCCGGGCGGCAGGTCGCCGCGGGCGGTCTCCAGGCGGGCCACGTCGGCGGCGGGGGTGCCGGCCAGCCGCGCCGCGAGGCAGCGGTCGCCCACGGCCCACTCGGCCAGCCCGTCCAGCTGCACGGGCAGGGCGTCGACGGGTTCCTCGGCGCGGGTGTCGGCGGCGACGTCGAGGCGCTGGCGCAGGAACCCGCGCGCGGGGTGCTGCCAGAACCGCACGAGGGCGTCGAGGTCGACCTCGCGGGCCCCGGCGGGGTCCGCGGTGGGCTCGGGCAGGGCCCGGGGCAGGAAGGGGGCGGGCGGGCGGGGTGCGGCCGCGGCGGCCACGGCCCCCGCGCGGGCGGTGGTGTCGAAGCTGAACGCCCCGTCGCGGCCGAGGGCGCCGTCGGTGAAGTTGCGCGCGTCGCTGGGCTGCAGGGGGTGCTGCACGAGGACGCGGTCGCGCACCCGGCCGCCGTCGGCGGGGGCCAGGGCGTCGAGGGCGTCGAGCAGCTCACCCACGGGCACGGCCGGGGGCAGGGCGGCGCCGGTGCGCACGTCGCGCCCGGTGAACAGGACCAGCAGGTGCTGGCGCGCGGCGAGGACGGCGTCGAGGAAGGCCTGGCGGTCCTCGCTGCGCGGGTCCCGGTCGCCCACGTGCGGTGCGCGGGCCAGCGGGTCGTCGCCGTCGGGGGCACCGGTGCGGGGGAAGGCGTCGTCGTCCACGCCCAGCAGGCACACCACGCGGTGCGGCACCGCGCGCAGCGGGCCGGGGGCGCACACGGTCAGCGCCCCGGTGCGGAACGGCACGCGGGTGGCGCCGCCGGGGCGAGCGGCGAGCAGGGCGGCGGCGTCGGCGGGCCCGACGGGGGCGGCGCCGGAACGGGCGGCGCGCTCGCGCACCCGGCCCAGCTCGCGGCGCACCTGCGCCTGCCACCAGGCGGCGTCGGCGGGGCTGTCGCCGAGGTCGAGCACGCCCTCCAGCAGCGCGTCGCACCACTGCGCGACGGTGCGCCGGCCCGTGAGCCGCTCCACGGCGGCCTCGAGCCGGTCCAGCAGCTCGGCGAAGCGGCCGGCGAGGTCCACGCGGCTGGACTCCACGTCGGACAGCGGGGCCACCGGGTCCTCCCGCCCCGCGGAGGGCAGCAGGTCGCCGCCGAGGGCGACGCCGACGAGGAGCCGGTCCAGCCCGGCGCGCCAGGAGCCCTGCCGCACCTCCCCCAGCCGCCAGGCGCTGCGGTGCGCGGGGCCCAGGCCCCAGTGCACGCCGGCCTGCACGACCCACTCCCGCAGCTGCTCCAGCTCCTCGTCGTCGAAGCCGAAGCGCAGCCGCACCGGCTCGGAGGCGGCCAGGTCGAGCACCTCGGTGGCTCCGGCGCGCCCGGCGGCGAGGTCCAGCAGCCGGGCGGCCAGCGCCAGCAGCGGGTTGGCCTGCAGCGGGGAGCGCTCGGCCACGGACACCCGCAGCGCCGCGCCGGGGTGGCTGTCGGCGGCGAACACGGCGCTGACGACGGGGGCGTAGGCGTCGACGTCGGGGCACACCACCAGCACGTCGCGCGGTTGCAGGGTGGGGTCGGCGTCCATGAGGCCGAGCACCGCCTCGCGCAGCACCTCCACCTGCCGCGTGCGGCCGTGGCAGGCGTGCACCTGGACGGAGCGGTCGGCGGCCTCCAGGGGCTCGGGGGCGGCAGCGGGCTCGTCGGCGGCCAGGGCCCGCTGCAGGCGGCCCAGCAGGGTGGCGGGAGCGGGCGACGGGGCCGGGGGCTCGTGGAGGGTGTCGGCGTGGCCGGGGGCGAGCCGGGTCAGCCGCACCTGCAGCTCGCGCACCTCGCGCGAGCAGGACCGCAGCAGCGGGTGGCGCACGAGCTCGCCGGCCTCCCGCTCCCAGCGGTCGCGGGAGGGGTCGTCGGTGCTGGCCCGGGCGCGCGGGGCGAGCGCGTCCCACAGCCGCGGGGAGGGGTGCGGCAGCCACAGGTGCACCTCGCGGTGCTCGGCGAGCGCGGCGAGCACCTGCAGGTGCGCCGTCGCCAGCGGGGCGACGGCGACCACGCCCAGGCGGGCGGGCACCCCGGGCACCGGCGCCCCGGCGCGCAGCTGCGCGCACGCCTCCGCGAGCAGCTCGGCGGGTGCGGGGACGCCCGCGCACCCGCGCACGCGCCGGAACACCTCCGGCCACCAGCGCAGGTCCTCCGGCAGGTCAGCGGCCGCGGCGGGGTCGCGGGCCCAGCGGGCCGGCAGCTCGGGGCGGGCCGCGCCGCAGCGGTCCAGCAGCACGGCGAGTCGGGTGGCGACGGCCACGCGGCCGGCGCGGGGGGTGGCCTCGTCGGTGGCGGCCTCGCGCAGGTGGTGGCGCAGCGCGGCGAGGGGGTCGCCGGGGCCGGCCGGGGGTTCTCCGGCGATCTCGTCCAGCACCTGCAGCAGGTGCCAGGGCAGGGCGTCGGCCTCCCAGCCGCTGATCGACTCGGCGTGCCGGGGGCCGAGCGCGGCCACGACCTCGTCCAGGAGGGTGGCGGTGCCGCGGAAGTCCACGCCGGCGCACACGCCGTCCGCGGCCGGCCCGCCGGGCGCGGAGGCGCCGAGGTGGTGCGACAGCCGCTGCGCGACCCACCGCTCGGTGCCGGCCGCGCCCACGGCCAGCAGCTCGGGGGCGAACGGGTCGGCGCCGGGCGCCGGGTGGGCGAGGACCCCGGCGAGCGCCGTGACCAGGGCCTCGGCGTCCCGGGAGCGGTGGACGTGCAGCACCCGCACTGTCTACCCGACGTCCCCGACACCGCCCGGGCCCGGGCGGCTCAGCGGCGGGAGCCGGGGCCGCGGCTCAGAACCGGCGGTCCAGGGAGCGGCGGCGCACCATGCGCTCGACGCGGTCGAACTCGCGGCGCAGCGGGGTGGAGCAGAACTCCCCCAGGGTGACGCCGGCGGCCAGGGCCAGGGCGGTGCCGAGGGCCTCCACGAGCAGCGCCAGGCCGGCGGAGGTGCCCCCGCCGACGAGCGTGAAGATCGCCCGGTAGATCGCCAGGCCGGGCAGCAGCGGGACGATGCCGCAGATCGACACGACCAGGCCCGGCACCCGCCAGCGCCAGGCGGTGCCCTCGGCGAGCAGCCCGACGACCAGCGCGGCCACGCCGGCGGCGGCCGCGGACCCGGCACCGGCGGCCAGGGCGGCGGCGGAGACCGCGGAGGCGGTGCCGCCGGCGAGGGCGGCCAGGGCCACGGCGCGGGCGTCAGCGTAACCGGTCACCGCCCACGCCAGGGCGGCGGCCGCCCCGGCGACGACCTGGACGAGGACGGGTGGCGTCGTGGTGACGGCGAAGGTGAGGGTGAGGGTGATGCCGGCGCGCTGTCCGAGGTCCAGGACCCCGGCGATGCCCAGGACGAGGCCGGCGGTGAGCACCACGGTCTCGAAGGCGCGGGCGCCGGCGGTGACGTAGAAGCCGGAGATGGCGTCCTCGGCGGAGCCGACGATGGACAGCCCGGCCAGCAGCACGACGATGCCCGAACCCACCACGAGGGAGGGCGGCAGCACCCCGATCCACTCCGGCAGGTGCGGTTGCCACAGCAGCAGCGCCAGCGCGACGCAGGTGGCCAGGGCCGCGCCGGCGACCTGCTGGAAGAACGCCGGCAGGCCGCGGCGGTGCAGCGCGAACAGGAGCACCTGCAGCGCGCCGGTGGTGAGGGCGGCGGCCACGGCCACCGGCCAGCCGCCGCCGAGCACCACCGCCACGGACACGGCCAGGCCGATCGCGCCGAGGGAGGCCACGGCGCCGCGGTAGGGGCGCCGGGCGGTGAGCAGCCGCTTGAGCCGGTCGTCGAGCTCGGCGGCGTCCAGGCCCGTGCCGGCCTCGTGGGCGAGCTCGTACAGGGCGGACAGCCGGGAGTAGTCGGTGCCGCGGACCTGCACGACGCGCACGTCGGTGAGGGGCACGCCGTCGGCGCCGGTGGTGGAGACGACGACGGCGGTGAAGGTGATGTCGACCTGGGTGCGCCGGAGGCCCGCGCCGACGGCGGCGCGCAGCGTGAGGGCGGTGACGTCGGCGGCGGAGGCACCGCACGACAGCAGCGCCTCGGCCATGCGGGTCAGGGAGCGCAGGGCCGCCAGGACGTGCTGCTGCTGGTCGGGCACGGCGTCGTCGGGGGTGTCGGCACCGGCGGGCACGTGCCCGGCGAGGCGGCCGGCGAGGCGGGTCAGCCCACCGCGGAGCGTCCCGGTCAGGGCGCGGCCGGGCGACCCGCGGCCGGGCAGGAGCAGGGGCACGTGCAGGACGCTACCCGGCGCCGGGTGCCGGGCGGCACACCGCCTCGTGCTCCCCGCCGCGCCGTCCTCGCCCTCCTCGCCCTCCTCGCCCCTCGCGGTGATCATGCACGCTTGAAGCTTCAACCGTGCATGATCACCGCAGGGGCGAGGAGGTGGGACGGCGGGTCAGCAGGGCAGGGCCAGGTCGGCGACGACGGCGGCGGGAGCCTCCTCGCAGCCGACTCCGGCGGTGCCCAGGGACACGACCCGCCACGCGCCGGCGGCGTGGTGCAGCACGGCGGTGGCCGGGTCCAGGGCGGCCGGGTCGGCCGGCTCCAGGAGGGCGGCGGCCCAGGCCGGGTCGCTGTCGGCGGTGCGCACGCCGGTCACGGCGTAGGCGTCCGCGGGGACGCCGGCGGCCTGCGGGCTGGTGGTCACCGCGAGGGCGATCTCCTGCGCGGTCGCGGCGGGGGCGGGGCCGGCCGCGGCGGGGGCCGTGGCGGCGAGCAGCGCCAGGGCCCCGGCCGCGGGGGCGGTCAGGGCCAGGGCGGTGCGGCGGGTGCGGGTCACGGGTCCTCCTCGGTCGCGTCCCGGTGCCGGCGCGGGGCGGTCCCGCTGCGGTGCGACGCACCCCTGGGACGTGCGCCGGCCCCGGCCGGTTGCACCGGGGCGCGCACCCGCACGGGTCCTGCACGCCGCGCCCACCGCGCGCACAGCTCGCTCACACGTGGGTGCCGGCGATCTCCCCGAGGTCACCCGAGCGGGCCTTGCGCCGCCGGCGGACGTCCAGGTGCCGCACCACGGGCGCGGCGCTGGCGCCGTGCACCAGCACCGACAGCGCCACGGTGAACCCGACGGCCGCCCACAGCCGGTCGGCGGGGAACCGCCCCTCCCCCAGCGCCCAGGACAGGTAGAACAGCGAGCCGACGCCCCGCACGCCGTAGGCGGCGATGACCGAGCGCTCGCGGGGACCGCCGCGGGTGCCCAGGAGGCTGACGTAGCCGACCGCGGGCCGGATCACCAGGACCAGCAGGACGCCCACGGCGGCCAGCTGCCAGGTGAGGGCGGACAGCAGCCCGTCGGCGAGCGCGGCTCCCAGCAGCAGCAGGAGCCAGGAGGTGAGCATGCGCTCGACCTGCTCCACGAACCGGTGGGCGACGCGGTGGGCGCCGTGGGAGCGCTCCGCCGAGCGGATGGCGCAGGCCGCGACGAACACGGCGAGGAAGCCGTAGCCGTGCAGCAGCTCCGCGAGGCCGTAGGCGAGGAACGTGACGGCGAGCGCCGTGAAGCCCTCCACGTCGTCGGCCAGGCGCAGGGACGGCAGGGCGGAGCGGAAGAACATCGCGCCCAGCAGCTTGCCGACGCCCAGGCCGACGGCCACGCCGACGACGGTGCGCAGCAGGAGGTCCTCGAGGGCCCAGCCGCCGAGCGCGCCGGCGGTGGCACCGGCGGTGGCGAGCACGACCGCCAGGTGCACGACGGGGAAGGCGGCGCCGTCGTTGAGCCCGGCCTCGCTGGTCAGGGCGAAGCGCACCTCGTCCTCGGTGGCCTCCTCGTCGGCGGGCTCGCCCACCTGCACGTCGCTGGCCAGGACGGGGTCGGTGGGGGCCAGGGCGGCTCCCAGCAGGACGGCCGCCGCGACGGGCAGGCCGGCCAGGGCGCTTCCGGCGAGGGCGACCAGCGCGATGGTCAGCGGCATCGCCACGAGGATGAGCCGCCAGGTGCTGGCCCACCTGCGCCAGCCGACGGGGCGGTCCAGCGCCAGGCCGGCGCCCATCAGCGAGATGATGACGACGATCTCGGTGACGTGCGCGGTGACGGCCTCGTGCTCCATGGGCCTCACGGCCGGCAGGCCCGGCACGAGGCCCAGCAGGACACCGCCGGCCAGGAACGTCATGGGCAGGTTGACCGGCAGCCGGTCCACCACCCTGGGGAGCATCGCGGCGACGAGGGCGCTGGCCCCGGCGAGGGCGAAGAGGACGGCGTAGAGCACGGGGTTCCCGTCGTGGGGTCGAGCGCCGTGGGACCGAGCGCGGTGGGGTGGGGGGTGCGGACGGCCCGTCGCCGGTCCGTGGTGGACCGGCGACGGGCCGGGGGTGCGCGGGGTGCGGTCGGGTCAGCGACCGAGACCGGCGCGGTCCACGCGGCGGTGGAAGCGCATGCCGGCCAGGCCGCCGAGGATCGCGCCGACGAGGGCGACGACGACGGCGCCGATGAGCGTCAGGACGGACTCGGCGGTCAGCGACCCGAGGTCGGCGGGGATGCGCGGGAAGCTGTTGAGCTGGCCGAGGACGTCGTAGGAGCTGCCGGCGACGGCGGCGAGGACCGCGACGACGATCGCGACGACGATCGCCCAGGCCCACACGGCCACGCCCTGCTTGGCGCCGTTGAACCGGGCCATGCGGCCGGCGACGTACCCGCCGCAGAGGTAGGCGACGAACAGCACGACGAGCAGGGCGATCGCCCCGGCCAGGCCGATGGCGCCGGCGTTCCCCTGCGCCTGGTTCGCGATGGTGCCGACGGCGTCGGCGGGGGTGCCGCTGGTGGTGGCCAGGCCGATCGCGGTGCCGGTGGCGGCGAGGAGGGCGGTGAGCAGCACGGCGGTGCCGGTGGCGGTGAGCCAGCCGAAGAACGCCGAGCCGACCTTGACCCCGCCGAAGGCGTTCTTCTCCCGCTCGACGACCTCCTTGCGGTTCAGCGTCGGGCCGTGCTCGACGCTGAGGCGGTCGGGCGCGGGGGACGTGGTGGCCTGCTGAGCGGGCCTGCCGTTGGGGCGGGCGCTGCTCGCGCCGTCGCGGGCGCCGTCGCGGGGGGCGTCGGCGGCGTGCGATCCGTCGCTCGGGGTGCTCACGAGGGCCTCCAGGGTCGATGCTCCGCACCGGGGGTCCCCCGGCACTCCTCGAGTGTTGCCGCGGCCCGCCGGTGCGGCCACTCGAAGAGGGCCGCGTCAGCGGCTGCCGAGCAGCTCGCCCAGGTCCCGGCACAGCTGCCGCGCGGCGCGGTCCGCGGCGGCGGAGACGGGTCCCATGCCGAAGAACCCGTGCACGAGGTCGTCGTAGCGGCGCAGCACCACCCGCACCCCGTCGGCGGCCAGGGCCTCGGCGTAGGCGGTGCCCTCGTCGCGCAGCGGGTCGAACCCGGCGACGCCGACGACGGCGGGCGGCTGCCCCGCCAGGGACGGCGCGTCCAGCGGCGCGTACCGGACGTCGGCGGGGTCGCCGCGGTAGTGCCCGTCGAACCAGCGCAGGGCGTCGAGGTCCAGCACGGGCGCGTCGGCGTTCTCGTGCACGGAGGGGAACTCCCGTCCTCCCGAGACGGCCGGGTAGACGAGCAGCTGGGCGGCCAGCCCCTCCCCCGCGGGCGACTGCGCGGCCACCGCGGCGAGGTTGCCGCCGGCGCTGTCGCCGGCGACGGCGACGCGCTCGGGGTCGCCGCCGAGAGCTGCGGCGTTCTCGCGCACCCAGGCGGTGGCGCTGACGGCGTCGTCGGGTGCGGCGGGGAACGGGTCCTCGGGGGCGAGCCGGTAGGCGACCGAGACGACGAGCGCGCCGGACTCGGCGGCCAGCATCCGCGCCTGCCCGTCGTGGGTGTCCAGGTCGCCGGTGACCCAGCCGCCGCCGTGGAAGAACACCACCACCGGCGGGGCGCCGTCGCCGCCGGCCGGCCGGTACAGGCGGGCGGGCAGGTCGCCGACCGCTCCCGGCACGGTGGTGTCCTCGACGGCCGACACCGGTCCCCACCAGGCGGGGTCGACGTCCGCACCGGTGAGGCTGCCGCCGCTGCGCACCTGCGCGGGGGTGAGCGCGCTCAGCGGGGGCAGCCCCGCGGCGGCGTAGCGCTGCACGAGGTGGGCGATC
This sequence comes from Kineococcus arenarius subsp. arenarius, assembly GCF_050871845.1. Taxonomy (NCBI): domain Bacteria; kingdom Bacillati; phylum Actinomycetota; class Actinomycetes; order Kineosporiales; family Kineosporiaceae; genus Kineococcus; species Kineococcus arenarius. The sequence goes on along the minus strand of NZ_JBJLSE010000045.1, from coordinate 8,894 downwards.
TGCGGGTCCAGCTGCGTCACGGGTGCTCCGTCCCTCCCGGGCGCCCGGCCGGCGCCGACCGCGGCCCAGTCTGCGCGCTCGGCACCGGACGCGCCCGGCGACGGCCTCGGACCGCCCGGCGCGGGACCGTCGCCGGCGGGGCCGTGTCACACCCCGGCCCGCCGGGTCGTCAGGTCGTCGCCGGTGCGCGCCGGGCGGCCGGGGAGCGGAGGAGGACGACGTGAGGGTGGCGGTGGCCGGCGGGACCGGCCTGGTGGGCGGGCTCCTGGTGGCGCAGCTGGTGGCGGCCGGGGTGCAGGCGGTGCCGCTGGCCCGCTCCCGCGGGGTGGACCTGGTGTCCGGGTGCGGTCTGGACGCGGCGCTGCGCGGCGCGGACGCGGTCGTGGACGTCTCCAGCACGGCCGGCGCGTCGCGGCGCGCGGCGGTGGGGTTCTTCGCCGCGGCCACGGCGAACCTGCTGGCGGCGGCGCAGCGCGCCGGGGTGCGGCACGTGGTGGTGCTCTCGGTCGTGGGTGCCGACCGCGTCGACCTGGGCCACTACCTGGGCAAGCGCCGCCAGGAGGAGCTGCTGGCGGCGGGCCCGGTGCCGTGGACGCTGCTGCGCTCCACCCAGTTCCACGAGTTCGCGCAGCAGCTGCTGGGCCGGGTCCCGGGCCCGCTGGTACCCGTGCCGGTGGCGCCGTACCAGCCGGTGGCGGCGCGCGAGGTCGCCGCCCACCTGGCCGGGCTCGCGCAGCAGCCGGCGGCGGGGGTGGTGCCGCCGATCGCCGGCCCGGAGGTGCTGCGGTCGCCGGACGCCACGCGCCGGGTGCTGGCGGCGCTCGGCCGGCGCCGCCTCGTCGTGCCGCTGCGGGTGCCGGGCCCCACGGGCCGGGCCCTCGCGGCCGGGGCGCTGCTGCCGGCGGGTCCGCACGTCACCGGTACCGTCACGCTCGCCGAGCACCTGGAGGAGCTGTGCTGACGCCGCACCGCGACGACACCACCGGGGAGACCACCGGGGAGCGCGCCGAGGAGCGCGCCGAGGAGCTCGCGCGGCAGTGGGTGCGCCAGCGCGGCAGGCTCGTCGGCGTCGCCTACGCGGTGCTCGGTTCGCGCGCGGAGGCCGAGGACGTCGTCGCCGACTGCTGGCTGCGCCTGGTGGGCGCCGACGCCGCAGAGCGGGTGCGCGACGTGGAGGCGTGGGCGACGGTCGCGGTGGCTCGCCGCGCGCTGGACGTGCTGCGCTCGGCGCGCTCGCGGCGGGAGAGCTACGTCGGGCCCTGGCTGCCCGAGCCGCTGCTCACCGGCGGCCCGGGGGGCGACCCGGCGGACCGGGTCACGCTGGACGAGCGGGTGAGCTACGCCCTGATGGTGGTGCTGGAGACCCTCACGCCCGCCGAGCGCACGGCGTGGGTGCTGCACGAGCTGTTCGGGGTGCCCTTCGCGGACGTGGCGCGCGCGGTGGGGCGCAGCCCGGCGGCCGTGCGGCAGCTGGCCAGCAGGGCTCGCGCCCACGTGGCGGCGGGCGCGGGCCGCGTCGAGGTGGACCCGGGCGAGCACCGCCGGGTCACCGCCGCGTTCCTGGCGGCGACCGCCGGCGGTGACCTGGGTGCGCTGCTGGCCCTGCTGGACCCCGCCGTCGTGCTCACCAGCGACGGCGGCGGCGTCGTGAGCGCCGCGCGCCGCAGCGTGCACGGCGCCGACCGGGTCGCCCGGTTCCTCGCGGGCCTGGCCCGCAAGCGCCTGGGCGGGGCGACCGTGCGCGTCGTGCGGGTCAACGGCGGGGCGGGCTTCGCGGTGGCGGGCGCCTCCGGGACGGTGCTGGTCGGCGCCCTGACGGTGGTGTCGGGCACCGTGCGGCGCGTCGACCTCGTCCTCAACCCCGCCAAGCTGCCCGCCGCACCGCCCGCCGCACCGCCCGCCGCACCGCCCGCCGGTGCGCCGCCGGTGCGGGCGGGGGCGTGAGCCGCCTCAGCCCGCCCGCTCCAGCAGCGTGACGACCTCGACGTGCTCGGTCTGGGGGAACATGTCCAGCACCCGCGCCCGCACCGGCCGCAGCGACGGCATCGCGGCGAGGTCGGCGGCCAGGGTGGCGGGGTTGCAGCTGGAGTAGACGACGTGCCGCACGCGGGAGCGTTCCAGCCAGTCGCGCAGCTCGGCACCGATGCCGCGCCGCGGCGGGTTGACGACGACGAGGTCGGGGGCCTCGGCGGCGTCGAGCGCGAAGCGGGTGGCGTCGCCGGCGAGGAACTCCACGTCCCGCAGCCCGGCGGCGCGTGCCGCGGAGCGGGCGCTCTCGACGGCCTCGGCGCTGACCTCCACGCCGGTCACGCGCCGGCCCGGGGCGGCGCAGTGCAGGGCGAACCCGCCGACGCCGCAGTACAGGTCCCACGCGCTGGCCGGGGCGGCCTCGTCCACCCACTCGGCGACCTGCGCGTACAGCGCCCGCGCCACCGGGGAGTTCGTCTGGAAGAAGCTCTGCGGGCGCAGGTCCAGGTCGACGGCGCCCATGGGCATCCGCAGCGTGGTGCGCTCGGTGAGCGCGACCTCGGTCTCGCCCTCGACGACGGCCCTGTGCTCGGGCAGCAGGTTGGCGGTGACGACGACGGCCTGCGGCAGCTCGCGCCGCAGCTGCGGCAGCTCGCGGCGCAGCGCCCCCAGCTGCTGCCGGGAGCGCAGCACGAAGCGGACCATGAGCTCACCGGTGGGCGACTCGGTGACCAGGACGTTCTTCAGCTCCCCGCGGCGGTTCGGCACGTCGTAGGGCTCGAGCCCGGCGCGGGCGATGGACCGCGCGATCACCGGCAGCGCGGCGCGGATGCCCGGCGTGCACACGCCGCAGCGGCGCAGGTCCACGCCGCGCCCGCCGGCGTCGAGGATGCCGAGGGTGGGGCGGCGCGCGGTGCCGCCCACCACCATCTTCGCCTTGTTGCGGTAGCCGGACTCGGCGCTGCGCACCGCGGGCAGCCACCGCAGCTGCGGCTGCTCCCCCAGCAGCTCGCGGCAGCGCCGCTCCTTGGCCTCGACCTGGCGCGGGTAGGGGGTGCCCATCAGCGTGCACGAGCGGCACGCGCCGGCGTCGAGGTAGGAGCACTGCACGGTCTGACAGGGTAGGCGGCCGCGCGGGGGGCTCAGTCCCGCTCGCCGCTCCACCCGCGCTGGTAGACGTCCGGGATGCCGTCGGCGTCGGCGTCGACGCGCTCGGCCTCCTCGATGCGCCGGTAGGTGCGGTTGCGGCTGCTGAGCAGCGCGGCGGCCAGCAGGGCGGCGACCGTGGAGCCCAGCAGGACCCCGAGGGTGACGTGCTGGCCGGCCTCGGTGCCCTCGCCGAAGGCCAGGGAGCCGATGAGCAGCGAGACGGTGAAGCCCATGCCGGCGAGGATCCCGACGCCCACCACGTCGACCCAGGACAGCTGCTCGTCCAGCTCGGCGCTGGTGAGCTTGGCCATGAGGAAGGTGGTCAGCACGATGCCGATGGGCTTGCCGACGACGAGCCCGAGGATGACGCCGAGCGCGACCGGGTCGCCGAGGGCGTCGACGAAGCCGGAGGCCCCCTCGATGGCCACGCCGGCCGCGAAGAGCGCGAAGACGGGCACGGCGAACCCGGCGGACAGCGGGCGCCACACGTGCTCGAAGTGCTCGGCGAGGCCGGGACCGGCGTCCGGGCCGCCGGCGGCGTCGCTGCGCAGCACCGGCACCGACAGGCCCAGCAGCACGCCCGCGACGGTGGCGTGCACCCCGGAGGCGTGCACCAGGCCCCACGTCAGCAGCGCCAGGGGGATCAGCAGCCACGGCGAGCGGACCCGCTTCTGCACGGCGAACGCGAACAGCGCCAGCGGCACGAGCGCCAGCAGCAGCGGCAGCGGGGCGAGGTCGTCGGTGTAGAAGATCGCGATGACGGTGATGGCGAGCAGGTCGTCCACCACCGCGAGGGTCAGCAGGAACGTGCGCAGCCCGGAGGGCAGGTGGCTGCCGATGACGGCGAGGACGCCCAGGGCGAAGGCGATGTCGGTGGCGGTGGGGATCGCCCACCCGGACAGGGCGCCCTCGGGCCCGTCGCCCAGGGAGTTCACCAGGACGTAGACCCCGGCGGGCACGGCCATGCCGCCGACCGCGGCCGCGATCGGCAGCGCGGCGGCGCGCGGGTTGCGCAGGTCGCCGGCGACGAACTCGCGCTTGAGCTCCAGGCCGGCGATGAAGAAGAAGATCGCCAGCAGGCCGTCGGCGGCCCAGTGCTCGACGGACAGGTCCAGGTGCAGGGCCTCGGGGCCGAAGTGGAACTGGCGCACCGACTCGTAGGTGTCGCCGGGCAGGTTCGCCCACACCAGCGCCAGCGCGGTGGCGACCAGCAGCAGCGCCCCGCCCACGGTCTCGGTGCGCAGGACCTCCGCGATGCGGCGCGCCTCGGGCCAGGAACCGTAGCCGAACAGGGGTGTGCGGCGGCGGGCTTCGTCTCGGGTGGGCGGGTTGTGCGTCACGGGCCGAGTCTCTCCAGGGGTCGCTGACGGGATCGCCGACCAGACTTCCCGGCACACCTGGAGCCCACCCTAACGGCCGCCTCCCGCGCCGCACCCGTGCCGCGCCCTCGCGCGAGGACGGGCCGCGTTCCCCGTCCGTTCACCCGCGCCTCGCCCGCGCGCCGCCCGCGGCTCCTACGGTGCGGCTGTGGACGACCCCCGCACGAACCGGAGGCGCGGACCCCGGTGAGGAAGCTCGTCGGCGCCGTCCTGACGGTGCTCCTGGTCGCGGCGACCGCGACGCTGTTCGTCCTGGACCGCCGCAGCGGCTCGGCCGACGCCGCAGCGGGGCCGGTGACCACCCTGCGCGGGGTGATCGGCTCGGAGAAGGAGGCCTTCTTCGACGACCCGCGCGTGCGCGAGGCGCTGTCCGCGCACGGCCTGGCCGTCGAGGTCGACACCGCCGGCAGCCGGCAGATCGCCACCGACGTCGACCTGGACGGGTACGACTTCGCGTTCCCCTCCTCCGCACCGGCGGCGCAGCGCATCGCCGAGAGCACCGGCGCGACCGGCGTCTCCTCGCCGTTCTGGTCGCCGATGGTCGTGGCCACCCACGAGCCGGTGGTCCAGCTGCTGGCCCGCAACGGCGCCGCGTCCCGGGACGCCGACGGGGTGTGGCACCTGGACCTGGCGGCGTACCTGGCGATGGTGCGCGAGGGCACCCGCTGGAACGAGCTGGAGGGGGCGGCGCAGCTGTACGACTCCCCGCGCGCGGTCCTCATCACCTCCACCGACGTGCGCACCTCCAACTCCGCCGCGATGTACCTGGCGGACGCCGCCTGGGTCCTCAACGGCGGCGTGGTCACCACGCGCGAGCAGCAGGAGGCGGTGCTGCCGCAGCTGTCGCACCTGTTCCTGACGCAGGGGTTCTCGGCCGCCTCCTCGGAGGAGCCGTTCGGCGACTACCTGTCCCAGGGCGCCGGGGCGCTGCCGCTGGTGATGGCCTACGAGGCGCAGTTCGTCGGCGAGGCGGCACGGGCGGACGGCTCGCGGCTCGGAGCGGACGCGGTGCTGGCCTACCCGGACCCGACGGTGGCCTCCAAGCACACCCTCGTCGCCCTGGACCCCGGCGCCGAGCGCCTGGCGGACCTGCTGGCCACCGACCCGGACCTGACCGCGCTGGCCGCCGAGCACGGGTTCCGCACCGGGGACGGCTCGGCGCTGGCGGGCGTCGCCGCGCAGCACGGCGTCACCGTGCAGCAGTCCCTGACCGACGTGGCCGACCCGCCCTCGTTCGGGGTGCTGGAGGCGCTGATCGACGCCGTCGCCGCGGGCTACGGCGCGTGAGGAGGACCGTGCGGACGAGCAGGCGGACGAGCGCCCGCGACACCCCGAGGCGCGGTGCGCTGGCCGCCCTGGCCGCCGCGCTCGTGCTGGCCGGGTGCACGTCCGACCCGGCGCGCGGCGCCGAGGGCGCGGCCACGCCCAGCGGCCCGCGCGCGGACGTCCTGCGGGTGCTGGCCGGCTCGGAGCTGCGCGACGTCGAGCCGGTGCTGGCCGGTGTCGCCGAGCGCACCGGCGTGCGGGTGGAGCTGACGTACACCGGGACGCTGGAGGGCACCCAGCTCGTCGCGGACGGCGCCGCCGCCGGCTACGACGCCACCTGGTTCCCCTCGAACGACCACCTGGCGCTGCTGGACGGCGGTCGTGCGGCCGTCGCCCGCTCCGAGGACGTCATGTCCTCACCGGTGGCGCTCGGCGTGGCGCACGCGACGGCGCTCGAGCTGGGCTGGGTGGGCCGCTCGCCCACGTGGGCGGAGGTCGTCGACGCCGCCGACGACGGCCGGCTGCGCTACGGCATGACCTCGCCGGTGTCCTCCAACAGCGGTTTCGCCACGCTGGTGGGCGCCGCCACCGCGCTGTCCGGCACGGGCACCGTGCTGGCCGAGCAGGACGTGGCGGCCGTGGCCGGGCAGCTGCGGCGCCTGACCCGCGGGCACGCGCTGACCGCGGGCTCCACCGGGTTCCTGGTGGAGCGGTTCACCGCGGACCCGCGGGGCGTGAACGCCCTGTTCGGGTACGAGTCGGTGCTGCGCCCGCTGCGCGCCGGCGGGGAACCGCTGGACGTCCTGACCCCCTCCGACGGCACCCTGACCGCCGAGTACCCCCTGACGCTGCTGCGCTCGGCGGGCGAGGAGCAGGGCCGGGCCTACGACGCGGTCGTGGCCGACCTGCTGAGCGAGCCGGTGCAGCGCGAGCTGGCCGCCACCGGCCGGCGCACCACCGCCGGGGGCCCGGCGGCCGCGGCCGACGTCTACGAGCTGCCCTTCCCCAACCGCCTGAGCACCGTGCGGGCGCTGCTGAGCGCCTGGCAGAGCGAGATCAAGAAGCCCTCGGACGTGGTGTTCGCCGTGGACACCTCCGGTTCGATGGACGGCGAGCGGCTGACGCAGCTGCAGGGCGCGCTGGCCGCCCTCACCGTGCCCGACGGCGACGCGGGCGGTGCACCGGGCCAGGGCCTGCTGGCCTTCCAGGCCCGCGAGAACGTCCACTACGTGGAGTTCGCGGACGCGGTGAAGTCCCGCGGGACGTTCGCGGTGGACCCGGCCGACCGCGTCGGCAGCCTGGCCCGGATCCGGGAGTGGACCGCCTCCCTGCACGCGCAGGGCGGCACCGCGATCCACGACTCGCTGCGCGTGGCGTACGAGGAGGCGCTGTCGGTCCTGGAGGCCGACCCGGAGCGCTTCGTCAGCGTCACGCTGTTCACCGACGGCGAGAACACCGACGGGGGCACCCTGGCGGACTTCCGCGCCTGGCACGCCCGGCAGGCAGCGGCCGGGCGGCCGGTCGCCTCCGTCCCCACGTTCGTCGTCGTCTTCGGCGAGGCGGACCCGGCCGAGACGGCCGAGCTGGCGGCGCTGACCGGCGGCGAGACGTTCGCCGCCGGGGAGGCCGCCGCCCTGGCCGGCGTCTTCGAGGAGATCCGTGGCTACCAGTGACCGCCCCGCCCGCGCCCGCCTGGACGCGCTGGGCAGCACCGCCCACCTCGCCGGCGGCGGCGCGGGGCTGCTCGCCCTGCTGGCGGGGTTCGCCGCCACGCAGCACCCGCTGGTGGCGGTGGGCACGAGCGCGGTGGGGTACGTCTCCGGCTACCTGCTGTGCCCGGGGCGGGCGCGCACGCCGGCACCGCCCCCCGGGCCGGGCGGGACGGGCGCGGACGACGGTGCCGCGCAGGTGCGCGCCGGGCTGGAGGCGTCGGGGCGCGCGCTGGAGGCGCCCGGCCTGCCCGCGGACGTGGCGCGGGCGGGCCGGGCCGTCGTGGACGTCGCGGCGGAGGTCCTGGGGCGGTGGGACCGGCTGGACCCCCTGTCCCCCGACGCCCGCACCGTGCAGACCGTCCTCGCCGAGCACCTGCCCGCCGCCGTCGCCGCCTACCGGGACGCGGCGGGCGGGCCGGCGGGCTCCGGTGAGCAGCGCGCCCGCACCGAGGTGCTGGAGCAGCTGGTGCTGCTGCGCACCGCGGTGGCCGCGGTGCGCGACCGGCTGCAGCGGCGGGCCGAGGAGGACCTGGCCGTGCACGGCGACTTCCTGCGGGACAAGTTCTCCCGCGGGGCCCTGGACCTGGGGGCGGCGCGCGACCCGCGCGAGCCGTCCGGCTGAGCGCCGCTCAGAACACCGAGCCCGGCTCACCGGCCGGCCCGGCACCGGCCGCGTCGGCCTGCTGCCGCCCGACGGCGGCCCCCATCCACGTCTCGCAGGTCCAGCCGGCCCCGGGGTCGCCGCGCAGGTCGACCACGCCGGTGTTCAGCAGGCCGGTGCTCAGCACGAAGCGCGGTGACAGGCCCCGGGCCCGCACCGCCGCCCAGGTGCGGATCGCGGCCCCGTGGCTGACCACGGCCAGGGTGTCGGCACCGGCCTCGCGGGCGCGGGCGGCGGCGGCGTCGATCGCGGCGTCGTAGCGCTCGAAGAAGGCTCGCCCGTCGGGGGCCCCGGGCAGGGCGGCAGCCAGGTCGCCCTGCACCCAGGCGGTCACGACGGCGAAGTAGCGGGCGACGGCCTCGTCGTCGCCGCGCATCTCCACCTCACCGGCCTCGATCTCGCGCAGACCGCCGTCGACGGCCACCTCCAGGCCGAGGTGGGCGGCCAGCGGCGCCGCGGTCAGCTGCGCGCGCACCTGGGTGGACGCGGTGATCGCGCCGATCCCCTCCGGCCCGAGGGTGTCCACGAGGGATGCCGCCTGCTCGCGGCCGAGCTCGGTCAGCCCAGGGCCGGGCACACCGGTGTCGAGCAGGTGCAGGACGTTCGCGGGGGTCTGGCCGTGGCGGACGAGCAGCAGGCGCACGCCCCCACCCTGCCACCCGCCGCCCGCGCGTCCTCCCGCCCCTCCCCCCCCCGGGGGGGGGGGGGGGGGGGGGGGGGGGGGGGGGGGGGGGGGGGGGGGGGGGGGGGGGGGGGGGG
>NZ_JBJLSE010000044.1:0-31930 GCF_050871845.1 Kineococcus arenarius subsp. arenarius | reverse complement strand
GGGCGGTTTGGGGGGGGAACAAGCTACGGGGCCGGGCCGCCGGCCCCCCCGGGGGGGGCCCCCCCCGGCGGGGCGGGGGGGGGGCCTCGCCGTGCGTGCAGCGCGGGTCGGCGCGTGCGGTCAGCGCGTGCCCGCGGTCTGGCGCGGGGCCGGCGTGCCGCCCGCTCCGGCCTCCGGCTCCAGGACCTCGGCGTGCTCGCCGTGCGAGGGGTCCATCGTGCGCTCGTCGAACGGCAGCTCCCCGGCCAGGACGCGCGCGGCGCGGGCCCGGTCGATCTGCCCGGTCCAGGTGCCGATGACGACGGTGCCCACCGCGTTGCCGATGAAGTTGGTGATGGCGCGCGCCTCGGACATGAACCGGTCGATGCCGACGATGAGGCCGACGCCGTCCAGCAGCTCCGGGCGGTGCGAGGACAGCCCGCCGGCCAGCGTGGCCAGGCCGGCGCCGGACACGCCCGCGGCGCCCTTGGAGGCGATGACCATGAACACCAGCAGGGACACCTGCTCGCCGATCGACAGCGGGTCGCCCAGGGAGTTCGCGATGAACAGCGAGGCCATCGTCAGGTAGATGGCGGTGCCGTCGAGGTTGAAGGAGTACCCGGTCGGCACGACGATGCCGACGGTGGGGCGGGACACGCCCAGGTGCTCCATCTTCGCGATCAGCCGCGGCAGGGCCGTCTCGGAGCTGGACGTGGAGACGATGAGCAGCAGCTCGCGGGCCGTGTAGCGCAGCAGCGAGAAGATCGACGTCTTCGCCGCCACCCGCAGCAGCAGGCCCAGGACGATGAAGATGAACAGCGCGCAGGTGACGTAGAAGCCGACCATGACGACCGCCAGCGCCTTGAGGGCGTCCACGCCGGTCTCGCCGACGACGGCGGCGATGGCGCCGAACGCGCCGATCGGAGCGACCCACATGACCATCGCCAGGACCTTGAAGACGATGCGCTGGATGGTCTCGACGCCGCGCAGCGCGCTCTCGCCGCGCTCGCCGAGGCCCTGGATCGCGAAGCCGACCAGCAGCGCGACGAACAGCGTCTCCAGCACTGAGCCGTCGGTGAGGGCGGACAGCAGCGACGTCGGGATGATGCCCAGCAGGAAGTCGACGGTGCCGCCGGACTCGTGGGCGGCCTCGGCGAGCTCGCCGCCGCGCCCGCGCAGGTCGTCGGTCAGCTGCAGGTCCGTGGTCGGCAGCAGGTTGCCGACCACCAGGCCGATGACCAGCGCGAACGCGCTCATCACCATGAAGTACAGCAGCGCGGTGCCGCCCACCCGGCCGACCTGGGCGGCCTTGCGCACCGACCCGATGCCCAGCACGATCGTGCAGAAGATGATCGGCGAGATCATCATCTTGACGAGGTTCACGAAGCCCGTGCCGAGGGGCTTCAGCGCCTTCCCCGCGTCGGGGAACAGCAGCCCCACCGCGATGCCGAGCGCCACGGCGGCGATGACGGCGATGTAGAGGTAGTGGGTGCGGTCCTTGGTGCGGGTGCCGGGCTGAGCGCCTGTGCTCATGGGATCCTCCTGTGACCGGGGGGTACGGAGGTGATGGTGCTCACACGCTCGCGCGCGGGTCGTGCTTCTGCACCTTTCGTTCACGGCGCCGCGCGCCGCGCCGCCCGCCGCGCCGGGGCGGCGGCGCCCTCGTCCCGCCGGCGGCGCTGGACCCTCGCCTCGCGGGTGCTCGTCCTGCAGCTCCTCGTCGTCTCCGTCGTCACCGCCGGCTGCGCCGCGGCGCTGGTGTGGCAGCTGCGCGCCGACGGCCGCCGCGACGCCGCCGAGCTCGTCACCGCCGTCGCCGGGGCCGTCGCCACCGACCCGGACGTGCGCGCCGGCCTGGCCGTGCCCGGCGGCACCACCGACCCGGCGCTGGCCGGTGAGCGCGCCGCCGTGCGCGCCCACGTGGAGGAGGTGCGCGAGCGCACCGGCACCGACTTCATCACCGTCATGGACACCGCCACCGTGCGCTGGACGCACCCGGACCCCGAGCGGGTGGGGGGCCGCTTCGTCGGCAACGCCGCGGCCGCCCTGGCCGGGGGCCGGGTCGTGGAGACCTACACAGGCACCCTCGGGCCGTCGGTGCGGGCGGTGGTGCCGGTGCGCGCCGCCGACGGCCGCGTCGTCGGCGCGGTGGCGGCGGGCGTCACGACCCGTGCGCTGGCGCAGGACCTGCTGGGGCAGCTGCCGCTGGTGCTGGGGGCCGCGGCGGGGGCCCTGGCCGTCTCGGTGGCCGGCAGCCTCGCGCTGAGCCGCTGGGGGGGGGGGGGGGGGGGGGGGGGGGGGGGGGGGGGGGGGGGGGGGGGGGGGGGGGGGGGGGGGGGGGGGGGGCCGGGGGGGCGGGGGGGGCCGACGCCCGGCCCCCCCCCCGCCCCCCCCCCCCCCCCCCCCCCCCCCCCCCCCACGGGCTGGAACCGGCGGACCTGACCCGGCTGTGGGAAGTCGACGACGCCGTCCTGCACTCGCTGCGCGAGGGCCTGGTGGTGCTGGACCCCGCCGGGCGGGTGCAGGTCGTCAACGACGAGGCCCGCCGGCTGCTGCCGCCGGGGCCGGAGGGCGCCGGTGACGGCGTGCCGGGCGTGGAGCTGCCGCCGGCGGTGCGCCGCCTCGTCGACGCCGGGGAGGACGTCGTCGACGACGTGCAGGTCACCGACGACCGGGTGCTCGTCGTCAGCCGGCTCGACGCCCGCTGGGAGGGGCGCCGCGTCGGCACGGTCGTCACCCTGCGCGACCACACCGAGCTGCAGGCGCTGACCCGCGACCTGGACGCGGTGCGGGGGCTGGCCGAGGCGCTGCGCTCGCAGGCCCACGAGGCGGCCAACCGGCTGCACGTCGTGGTCACCCTCGTCGAGCAGGGCCGCACCGCGCAGGCGGTGGAGTTCGCCACCGCGGAGCTCGCGGCGGCCCAGGAGCTGACCGACCTCGTCGTCGCCGACGTCGCGGACCCGGCGGTGGCGGCGCTGCTGGTGGGCAAGTCCGCGCAGGCCGCCGAGCGGGGCGTGGAGCTGGAGGTGGAGCCGGACACGGCGCTGCCCGCGGGGCTGCTGCCGGCGCGCGACCTGGTGACCGTCGTGGGCAACCTCGTGGACAACGCGGTGGAGGCGGCGATGGCGGGCGCCGAGCCGCGCTGGGTGCGGGTGCGCACCGGCTGCGGGCAGCGCGACGGGGGCACCGTCGTGGAGGTGCGGGTCACCGACTCCGGCGAGGGGCTGCCGGCCGGCGACCTGGAGCGGGCGGTGCAGCGCGGCTGGTCGCGCAAGGAGCAGCGGCTCTCCCCGCACGGCGCGCACGGGCTGGGCCTGGCGCTGGTGGGCCAGGTGGTGCGCCGGCACGGCGGCTCGATCTCGGTGGAGGAGCCCGTGACCCTCGACGACGGCGGCGGCACGCTCGTGGTGCGCCTGCCCGTGGGCGCGGCGCGGGAGCGCGCGTGAGCGCCGCACCGATCCGGGTCCTGGTGGTCGAGGACGACCCGGTGCTCGCCGCCGCGCACGCCCGGCTGGTCGAGGCGGTCGCCGGGTTCACCGTCGCCGCCACCGTGCACTCCGGCCGTCAGGCGCTGGCCGCCGTCGGCGCCGGCGGGGTGGACCTGGTGCTGCTGGACATGACGCTGCCGGACGTGGACGGGCTGCAGGTCCTGCGGGCGCTGCGGGCCGCGGCCGTCGGCGCCGACGTCGTGGCCGTCACCGCCGCCCGCGAGCCCGGCGTGGTGCGCCAGGCGCTGTCGATGGGCGTCGTGCAGTACCTGCTGAAGCCGTTCACCGCCGCCGCGCTGGAGGAGCGGCTGCGCGCCTACGCGCGCTTCCGCGAGGAGGTGGCCCGCGCGGCGGGCGGCGGCGACGAGGCCCTGGACCAGCGGGCCATCGACGAGGCCCTGGCCCAGCTGCGCACCGCCGCCGGCCCGGCGCGCGGGGTGGCGCCCGCGACCCTGCAGGCCGTGGTCGCCGCGCTGCGCGCCGCCCCGGCCGGGGCCGGGCTGTCCGCCGCGGAGGCGGCCGCTGCCACCGGGCTGTCCCGCGTCAGCGCCCGCCGCTACCTGGAGCACCTGGCCGGTGCGGGCCGGGTGCGCAGGGAGCCCCGCTACGGCGGCTCGGGGCGCCCGGAGCTGGCGTACCTGCCGACGGCGGGCCTGTGAGGGCGGGCCCGCGGGGGAGCGGCGGCGGCGCTGCGGGTGGGCGGCCCGCGCCCGGTCAGGCCGCGCCGGTGCGCTGCGGCGTGCGGTCGCCGGTGCGCCCCCGCTCCGCCAGCTGCCACGGCGGCACCGGCCGGCTGAACAGCCACCCCTGCGCCAGCGGGCAGCCCATCTCGGTGAGCAGCCGCGCCTGCTCGGCCGTCTCCACGCCCTCGGCGACCACCCGCAGGCCCAGCGTCGCGCTCAGCGACAGCAGCGCCTCCAGCATCCCCGCCCGGCGCGGGGACGTGGTGATGCCCGCGGTGAACCCGGCGTCCAGCTTGAGGTAGTCGGCGGGCAGCGTGTCCAGCCGGCTGAAGGCCGAGTAGCCGGTGCCGAAGTCGTCGATGGCCACCCCGATGCCGTGCGAGCGCAGCTCGCGCAGCGCGTCCAGCGCGGCCTGCCCGGAGGCGTCCACGACGCTCTCGGTGACCTCCAGCACGAGCGAGGAGGCGGGGAAGCCGGTCTCCGCCAGCACCTCCAGCACGCGCTGCGGGTAGTCGGGGTTGGTCAGCTCGCGGCCGGAGACGTTCACGGTGAGCACCAGCTCGCGCCCCCACGCCCGGCGCACCTCCAGCGCGCCGCGGCAGGCGTCGGCCAGGACCGCCGGGCCGAGCTCGTGCACGAGCCCGGTGCTCTCGGCGACGTGCACGAACTCCAGCGGCGGCACCGGCCCGCGCACCGGGTGCGTCCAGCGGGCCAGCGCCTCCACGCCCAGCACCTCCCCGTCGGCGGGGTCCACGATCGGCTGGAACCAGGCGCGCACGTCCCCCGCCGCCAGGGCGTCGGCGAGGTCCCGGGCCAGCACCGCCGAGGTGTCGTCGAGCAGGCGGGCCCGCCCGCGCCCGGCGGCCTTCGCCGCGTACAGGGCGCTGTCGGCGCGGCGCATGAGCTCCGCGCCGCTCTCGCCGGGGGACAGCTCGGCCACGCCGCAGGACAGCGCCGCGCGGGTGCCGGCTGCGCGCAGCCCGTCCACCAGCTCCAGCGCCCGCGGGCCGGGCAGCCCCGGCAGCAGCACCGCGAACTCGTCGCCGCCGTACCGGGCCAGGACGGCGCCCGGAGGCAGGGCGTGCCGGTACTCCTCGCCGACGGCGCGCAGCAGCTCGTCGCCTGCGGCGTGCCCGTGCTGGTCGTTGACGCGCTTGAAGTGGTCCACGTCCAGCAGCGCCGTCGACAGCGGGGCGCCGGTGCGGGCGGCCACCGCGAGGGCGGCGTCCAGGGCGTCGTCGAAGCCGCGGCGGTTGGCCAGGCCGGTGAGGCCGTCGCGGGCGGCGTCGGCGGCCTCGTGCACGAGCAGGCCGACGACACCGGCGATGACGACGAGCAGCACGACCAGCGACACCGCCACGCCCGGCGTCATGCCGGGCCGGTCGCACAGCGCCCACGCCCCGGCGGCGGTGAGCACCGACAGGTGGGCCGCGGACTCGCGCCAGGTGAAGAAGAAGACGACGTCGACCGCCACGAACAGGTACACCGCGCTCATCGCCAGCGCCGTGGCGAGCGTGGGGCACTTGGGCACGGCCAGCGTGATCAGCAGCGTGCCCGTGCCGGCGACGACGTGGAAGGCCCACCGGGGCAGCACGTACCCGCGCAGGAGCAGCAGCGCCCCGGCCAGCAGGGCGGTCACGGCCAGCCCGCCCAGCTCCAGCCGCGTGGCGGCCACCGGGAACGGCGAGCCCAGCACCACGGCGAGGGCCGCGCCGCCGCCGGCCAGGTAGAACGCGCCCGCGGTCGGGCCCATCACGCGCGGCGTCGCCACGGTGGGGACTCGGCGGGAGGCGGGCACGGTGGTCTGTCGACCGCCCCGGCGACACCCTGGAGCACGGCCACCCGGGCGGGCGAACGCCCCGCCCCCTAGGGTGCGGTGCGTGGCCGCAGCGGAACGCATCACCGATCGGATCGTGTACCACGGCGAGGGGCCGTGCTGGTCGCAGCAGTGGGGCGGGCTGCGGTTCGTCGACATGGTGGCCGGCGACGTCCTGACCCTGACCCCCGCGGGGGAGCTGTCGCGCCGCCACTACGGCGACGTCGCGGCGATCGTGCGCCCGCGCACCGGTGGCGGCGCGGTCGTGGCGGTCGAGCGCGGCTTCGTCCTGGAGGACGCGGACGGCACCCTGACGCCCCTGGCGGAGCTGTGGGGCGCCGACGCCGGGCTGCGCATGAACGAGGGCGGCTGCGACCCCGACGGGCGCTTCTACGCCGGGTCCATGGCGTACGAGCAGGCCGGCGGCGCCGGCGAGGGCCGCGGGTCGGTGGTCCGCCTGGACCCCGACGGCTCGGTGAGCACGGTGCTGACCGGGGTGACGATCTCCAACGGCCTGGGCTTCAGCCCCGACGGGACGCTGGCCTACTACAACGACACCCCCACCGGCCGCACCGACGTCTTCGACTACGACCGCGAGGGCGGGCTGACGAACCGCCGCCCGTTCGCGCAGGTCAACGACGACTCCGGCCGCTTCAACCCCGACGGGCTGTGCGTGGACGCCGAGGGCGGGGTGTGGACGGCGCTGTTCGGCGGCTCGTCGGTGCGCCGCTACGCCCCGGACGGCACGCTGGACGCGGTCGTGGAGGTGGGCGCGCGCCAGGTCACGGCCTGCACCTTCGGCGGCGCCGACCTGGACGAGCTGTTCATCACCACCTCGCGGGAGAACCTCGCCGACGACGACGACCCGGCGGCGGGCAGCCTCTTCCGGCACGTGCCGGGCGTGCGGGGCCTGCCGGTGCTGCCCTTCGCGGGCTGAAGCGCCCGGGGCGGCTCAGCCCGCCGCGGCGGCGCCGCGCCCCTGCGGGGCCGGCAGCTCGGGCAGCACCGGCGGCTCGGGGGCGGGGGAGTTGCCGCCGGTGCGGCCGGCGGCCTCGTCGCGCAGCTGCTGCGCGAACTCCTCGGCCATCGCGAGCTTCTCGCGCAGCTTCTCCACCCGGGCGTCGGCCGCGGCGCGGAAGTCGTCGAGCTGGTCGAACAGCTCCTCGCGGGGCGTGCCGGAGGGCAGCCGGCCGTCCAGGGCGTCGAGGATCGAGAGCAGCTCGCGCATCTCCTCCAGGGAGAAGTCCAGCGGCTTCATGCGCTTGAGGACCAGGAGCCGGTACACGTCCATCTCGGTGTACAGGCGGAAACCGCCGGGCGTGCGCGCCGAGGGCGTGACCAGGCCCATCTCCTCGTAGTAGCGGATGGTGCGGAAGCTGTAGCCGACGCGTTCGACCACCTCGCCGATCTGCATGAGCTCGCCCACGGGCAGCTCCTCCCGTCCTCGGTGCCCCGCCTCGTGCGGGCAGGGGCCCGCGATCCAGCCCTCGATCGTACGCTCGCGCTGTTCCCGGCACCGTCCCTCGCGACTAGCCTGCACCGCGTGACACCACTGATCACGGGACGTGACAGCGCCGTGGCCGGCGCCGGTCGTCGTGGCTGAGGGCGCCGCGCGCCGCACCGTGCTGCTGGCCGTCGCGGGGGCCCTGCCCCTGCTGGCCGCCGCGCCCGCCGCCGCAGCACCGGTCCAGCCCCCCGGCCAGGACGAGGTCGACGCGGCGCGGGCCGCCGCCGCGGGCACCGCTCAGCGGGTCGCCGCGCTGCAGACCGAGCTGACCCG
The DNA here is from genome assembly GCF_050871845.1 of Kineococcus arenarius subsp. arenarius. NCBI lineage: Bacteria > Bacillati > Actinomycetota > Actinomycetes > Kineosporiales > Kineosporiaceae > Kineococcus > Kineococcus arenarius. Next base: position 24,184 of record NZ_JBJLSE010000044.1, on the reverse strand, counting down.
GCAGCAGGCCGACCTGGACGCCGCGCACGTGCGGCTGTCGGTCGCCGCGGAGGACTTCGACGAGGCGCGGGCGCTGCTGCAGCAGCGGACCGCCGAGGCCGCGGCGGCCGCCGGTGCCGCCGGGACGGCCCGCGCCGAGCTGGACGGCGCCCGCCTCGCCCTGGGGCGGATCGCCTCCCGCAGCTACCGCGGCGCCGCCGGTGACCTCGAGTCGCTGGCCTCCGTGCTCGGGGCCGGCTCCGCCCAGGACCTGCTGGACCGCTCGGCCACCCTGGAGCGCCTGACCGCGCACCGCGACGAGGCCGTCGAGCGCGCCGACCGGGCGCAGCGGGCCGCCGAGGCCGCCCGCGCCGAGGCCGACACCGCCGCCGACGCGCAGCAGCGGGCCACCGACGCCGCCGCCGCGGCCCGCACCGCCGCGGAGGCCGCCGCCGCCGCGGCCGACGCCGCCGTCACGGCCACCCGGGTGCGCACCGAGGAGCTGGTCGCCGAGCTCGCCCGGCTCCAGCGGACCTCCGTGGAGCTGGAGCGGGACCGGCAGGCCGCCCTGGCCGCCGAGGAGCAGGAGCGCCTCGAAGCCGCTGCGCGGCAGGCCGTCGAGGCGGCCGCCGGGGCCTCGACGGGGGTGCTGGTGGCGGCCGGTCCCACCGCGGGTGCGGACACCGCGGTGGCCTGGGCCCTGGACCAGCTCGGCAAGCCGTACCGGTGGGGCGGGGAGGGCCCCGACGCCTTCGACTGCTCCGGCCTGACCCTGCGGGCCTGGGAGGCCGCCGGCGTGCGGCTGCCGCACTCCTCGCGCCTGCAGCGCTCCAGCGGGGCGCCGGTGGCCCTGGCCGACCTGGCGGCCGGGGACCTCGTCTTCTACGCCACCGACACCTCCGACCCCGCCACGGTCCACCACGTCGCCCTGGTGGTCTCGCCCGGGCGGATGGTGGAGGCCCCGCACACCGGGGCCGTGGTGCGCACCGCGTCGATCTACCGCTCGGGGCTGCTGCCGCACGGCACCCGGCCCCGTTGACCGGGTCCTCCGGGCGGTCGCCCGCCCGGAGGGGGCTCGTCAGTGACCGGCGCCGGCCTCGTAGGAGGTGCCCTTGGCGCGCTCGTACGACGCCGCGATCTCCTTCTCGGCCTCCTCGCGGCCGGTCCAGTTGGCGCCCTCGACGGACTTGCCGGGCTCGAGGTCCTTGTAGGTCTCGAAGAAGTGCTGGATCTCCAGGCGGTCGAACTCGCTGATGTCGTCCAGGTCCTGGATCTTGTCCCAGCGCGGGTCGCCCGCCGGCACGGCGAGGACCTTGTCGTCACCGCCGGCCTCGTCGCGCATGTGGAACATGCCGATGGGGCGGCAGGCGATGAGGCAGCCCGGGAACGTGGGCTCCTCCAGGAGCACCAGCACGTCCAGCGGGTCGCCGTCCTCGCCCAGCGTGCCCTCGATGAACCCGTAGTCGTGCGGGTAGCGCGTGGAGGTGAAGAGCATGCGGTCCAGCCGGATGCGGCCGCTCTCGTGGTCCACCTCGTACTTGTTGCGCTGACCCTTGGGGATCTCGATGGTCGCGTCGAACTCGATCGGCTGCGTCGGCTTCACGACCTCGTCCGAGGGGTGGTTCTCCGACGTGGGTGCCTTGGTCACGCTGCTCCTCTCGCGGGGCCCGGCCGGGCCCGTCCTGTCGACCCGGCGCCACGTCCGGCGCCCGGCGGTCGCGCTAGTGTCGCGCAGTCGCCCGCCGGTCACGGACGGGTGGGGTCCGGACGGGGGACGGGGGGACGGGGTGCGCAGGGGCGCGGTGGGCCTTGCCGGTGCGGCCACGGCCCTGGTGCTCCTGGCCGGGTACGCCGGCCTGGACGTCGCCGACGCCGTGCCCGGCCCGCTGACCACCACCCCGCCGCCCACCGCCGAGCCGCTGCCCACCGCCCCCGCGGCCGCCGCGCCGGACGAGGCGCCCGCGCCCGTGCTGGCCCCGCCCGCCACCACCGCGCCCGTCCCGGGCGCCACCGCGCTGCAGGAGCGCCTCGCCCCCCTCCTGGCCGACCCCGCGCTGGGCCCGGCACCCTCCGCGGTCGTCGCCGACGCCCTCACCGGCGAGGTCCTGCTCTCCCTCGCCGCGGACGCGCCCCGCACCCCCGCCTCCGTCGCCAAGCTGCTGACCGCCGCCGCCGCCCTGCACGTCCTGGGGCCCGGCGCGCGCGCCGCGACGACCGTGGTGCGGGGCACCTCCCCCGACGAGGTGGTGCTCGTCGCCGGCGGCGACGTCCTGCTGTCCGCCGGGGCGGGCGAGCCCGACGCCGTGGCCGGCCGCGCCGGCCTGGCCGACCTCGCCGCCGCCACCGCCGACGCCCTGCGCGAGGCCGGCACGGGCACCGTGGCCGTGCGCCTGGACGACGCCCTGTTCAGCGGCCCGGCCGTCTCGCCCGCCTGGGGCGCCGGCGACGTCGCCGCCGGGTACGTCGCCCCCGTCGCCCCGCTCGCCGTCGACGAGGGCCGCCTCGTGCCCGGGCAGGACGCGCCCCGCGCGGCCGACCCCGCCCTGGAGGCCGCCCGCACCTTCGCGCGGCTGCTCGCCGAGCAGGGCGTCGCGGTGGCGCCCGCCGACGTCGACGGCGGCGTGGCCCGCGCCGCCGCCGACCCCGGCGCACCGGTGCTGGCGCGGGTGGAGTCGGCCACCACCGCCGAGCAGGTCGAGCTGGTGCTCACCGAGAGCGACAACACCCTCGCCGAGGTGCTGGGCCGGCGGGTGGCGCTGGCCACCGGCCGCCCCGGCACCTTCGAGGACGCCGGTGCCGCGGTCGCCGCGGCCGTCGCCGACCTGGGCGTGGACGTCACCGGCGTGCAGCTGCAGGGCGTCAGCGGGCTCGGCCGCGGCACCCGACTGCCGGCGCGGGTGCTCACCGACCTGCTGGTGCTGGCCACCTCCGAGGAGCGGCCCGAGCTGTCCGCCCTGCTCAGCGGCCTGCCCGTGGCGGGCGTCACCGGCACCCTGGCCGAGCGGTACCGCGGCGAGTCCGCCGCCGCGGCGGGCGTCGTGCGCGCCAAGACGGGCACCCTGACCGGCGTCAGCTCGCTGGCCGGGTACGTGCGCGACGCCGACGGGCGGGTGCTGGCCTTCGCGGTCCTGTCCGACGCCGTGCCCGCGGGCGCCTCCTGGGGCGCGCGCCGCGCCGAGGACGCCGTCGCCGCGGCGCTCGCCGCCTGCGGCTGCTCCTGACCCCTGCGGCTGCTCCTGACCGTCGCACCGCCCCACCGCCGCACCGCCCCACCGCCGCACCGCCGCACGCGCACCCGCGCGGGCGGCGCGTAGCGTGCCGCCATGGACGCACGGGGGACCAGCAGCCGCACCGTCGCCGCGTACGTCGACTTCGACCTCGCCGCCCGGCTGGCCGAGCGGCTGGTGCCCGCCGGCCCGCCCGTCGGCCGCGACGAGGTCGCCGACGTCGTCGGTGCGCTGCGCGAGGCCGCCGCCTCGTCCGCCGCCCCGGTGGCCGCCACCGCCCGCCTGCACCGCGACCCCGCGGGCGCGGCGGAGCCGCCCGCCCTGGTGGTGGACCGCGCCTCGTGGGCGCGCGCCAACGTGGAGGCGCTGCGCGCCCTGCTGGAACCCGTCGCCGTGCCGGCCCCGCCGCCGGGCCGGCGCGGCCCGCAGCCGGGGGGCCGCGCCGACCGCGCCACCACCGCGGTGGGCCGGCGCACCACGGGCGCGGAGACCGGCGCGCTGCTGGCGTTCCTGTCCTCGCGGGTGCTGGGGCAGTTCGACGTCTTCTCCGGCGTCGACGCCGGTTCCCCGGGGCGGCTGCTGCTGGTGGCGCCCAACGTCGTGCAGGTGGAGCGGGACCTGGGCGTGGACCCGGGCGACTTCCGCCGCTGGGTGTGCCTGCACGAGGAGGCCCACCGGCTGCAGTTCGGCGCCAACCCGTGGCTGCGCCGCTGGGTGACCGACGAGGCCCGCGGGCTCTCGGCGGACCTGCTGGCCCACCCCCGCGACCTCGGCGAGCGGCTGGGCGGGGTGCTGCGCGGGCTGCCGGACCTGCTGCGCGGCGACGACGGCCCCGGCGCCGGGGCCGGCCTGGCGGACCTGCTGCAGACCCCCGGGCAGCGCGAGCGGGTGCGTCGGCTGGTGGCGGTCATGTCGCTGCTGGAGGGCCACGCCGACGTCGTGATGGACGAGGTCGGCCCGCAGGTCGTGCCCACCGTGGCGACCATCCGGGCGCGCTTCACCGAGCGCCGCCGCGGCCGCGGTTCCCTGGACCAGCTGACGCGCCGGCTGCTGGGCCTGGACGCCAAGACCCGCCAGTACGCCGACGGCGCCCGCTTCGTGCGCGGGGTGCTCCAGCGGGCCGGCTGGGACGGGCTGAACGCCGTGTGGCGCGGCCCGGGCGAGCTGCCGTCGCCGGAGGAGATCGCCGACCCCGCCGCCTGGGTGCGCCGGGTGCACGGCTGAGCGGGTGAGCGGGCCGCCTGCGCCGGTGGCCGCGGTGCGGGTGGCGGTGCGCGCGGACCTGCGCGCGCTGGGCGCCGCGCCGGGCTCGCTGGTGCTCGCCGCCTGCAGCGGCGGCGCGGACTCCCTCGCGCTGGCGGCGGCGCTGGCCGTCGAGGCGCCCCGCGCCGGCCTGCGCGCCGGGGCGGTGAGCGTCGACCACGGGCTGCACCCGGGCTCGGCGGACGTGGCCGGGCGCGTGCGCCGGGTGTGCGCGGACGTGCTGCACCTGGACCCGGTGCTGACCACCCGGGTGGCCGTCGGCCGGACGGGTGGTCCGGAGGCCGCCGCCCGCACGGCCCGGTACGCCGCGCTGGAGCGCCTGGCGGAGGCGTCGGGCGCCGTCGCGGTGCTGCTCGGGCACACCCTGGACGACCAGGCCGAGACGGTCCTGCTGGGGCTGGCGCGCGGGTCGGGCACCCGCAGCCTGGCGGGGATGCCCGCGGTGCGCGGGGTGCTGCGCCGCCCGCTGCTGGGCGTGGAGCGGGGCGTGGTGCGTCAGGCCTGCGCGGCGCAGGGGCTGGACCCGTGGGAGGACCCGTCCAACGCCGACCGGGCCCTGGCCCGCGCCCGGGTGCGCCACGACGCGCTGCCCGTGCTGGAGGCGGCGCTGGGCCCGGGGGTGGCGGCGGCGCTGGCCCGCTCGGCGCGGGCGCTGCGCGAGGACGCCGACGCGCTGGACGAGCTGGCCGCGCAGCGCGACCCGTTCCGCGCCGGCGCCGCGGAGGTGGCCGACCTGCTGGCCGCCCCGGCGGCGCTGCGGCGGCGCTGGCTGCGGCGGGCCGCGCTGGCCGCCGGCTGCCCCGCCGGCGCGCTGTCCGCCGTGCACGTCGACGCGGTGGACGCGCTGCTGCTGCGCTGGCGCGGGCAGGGCCCGGTGCACCTGCCGGGGGGTGCCAGGGCGCACCGCACGTGTGGCAGGCTCGTGCTCACGCCCGCGGGGGCGGGACCGCCCGCGTGAGCCCCGACGACACGACAGCCCGGAGGACCCCGTGGACGCCGCCGACGCCGGCACCGACCTCGACCACGTCCTGCTCACCCGGGAGCAGGTGGCCGCGCGGGTGGCCGAGCTCGCCGCGCAGCTGGACGAGGACTACCGCGACAAGGACGTCCTGCTCGTCGGCGTCCTGAAGGGCGCGGTCATGGTCATGGCCGACCTCTCGCGCGCCATGAGCATCCCGCTGTCGATGGACTTCATGGCCGTCAGCTCCTACGGCTCGGGCACGAAGTCCTCCGGCGTGGTGCGCATCCTCAAGGACCTGGACGCCGACATCTCCGGCCGCCACGTGCTCGTGGTGGAGGACATCATCGACTCGGGCCTGACCCTGTCCTGGCTGCTGGCGAACCTCGGCTCGCGCGGGCCGGCGTCGGTGCGGGTGTGCACGCTGCTGCGCAAGCCGGAGGCCGCCAAGGTGCAGGTGGACGTGGCCTACGTGGGCTTCGACATCCCCAACGAGTTCGTCGTCGGCTACGGCCTGGACTTCGCCGACGAGTACCGCAACCTCGACTGCGTCGCCACCCTCGCCCCGCACGTCTACAGCTGAGGACCCCCCGGGCGTTCCGCTGACAGCGGACGGGCGGCCGGTGCGCGGAACAGCGCGGGCCCCCCGCCCGTTCGCAAGTCGACAAGGCTGACGATCGGCACCACCGGTGTGCCCGCGGGCGCGGTGTACCGTCGAGCGTCCGGCAGGCCCGAGCAGGAGGGACAGGGGGCGTCCCCTTCCACAGATGTCGAACCTCAAGCGTGTAGTCCGCGGCCCGTGGCTCTGGATCGTGGTGGCCGTCGCGGTCGTGGCGATCGGCGCGTCCTTCTTCGCCTCCAGCGGCACCACCGAGGTGTCCACCACGCGCGCGCTGGAGCTCATCGACGACAACCAGGTCGAGAGCGCCACCCTCACCGACGGCAACCAGCGCATCGAGCTGCGCCTGAAGGACGGCGTGGAGGTCGACGGCGCGACCACCGTGCGCTCGTACTACATCTCCCAGCGCGGCCAGGAGGTCCTGGACGCCCTGGAGGCCTCGGACGTCGAGAGCGTCACCGACGAGGTGCCGACGACGAGCATCCTGTCGTCCCTGCTGTTCACGGTCGGCCCGATCCTGCTGCTCCTGCTGCTGTTCTGGTGGCTGATGAGCCAGATGCAGGGCGGCGGCAGCCGGGTCATGAACTTCGGCAAGTCCAAGGCCAAGATGATGACCAAGGACACCCCCAAGACGACCTTCGCGGACGTCGCCGGGGCCGACGAGGCCGTCGAGGAGCTCTACGAGATCAAGGAGTTCCTCTCCGAGCCCGGCAAGTTCCAGGCCGTGGGCGCGAAGATCCCCAAGGGCGTGCTGCTGTACGGCCCGCCCGGCACCGGCAAGACGCTGCTGGCCCGCGCCGTCGCGGGCGAGGCGGGCGTGCCGTTCTACTCGATCTCCGGCTCGGACTTCGTGGAGATGTTCGTCGGCGTCGGCGCCTCCCGCGTGCGCGACCTCTTCGAGCAGGCCAAGCAGAACGCCCCCGCGATCATCTTCGTCGACGAGATCGACGCCGTGGGCCGGCACCGCGGCGCCGGCATGGGCGGCGGGCACGACGAGCGCGAGCAGACCCTGAACCAGCTGCTCGTCGAGATGGACGGCTTCGACGTCAAGGCGAACGTCATCCTCATCGCCGCCACGAACCGCCCCGACATCCTCGACCCCGCGCTGCTGCGCCCGGGCCGCTTCGACCGCCAGATCGCGGTGGAGGCCCCCGACATGGAGGGCCGGCACCAGATCCTCAAGGTGCACGGCAAGGGCAAGCCGCTCTCGCCGGACATCGACCTGCTGGCCGTGGCGCGCCGCACCCCGGGCTTCTCCGGCGCCGACCTGGCCAACGTGCTGAACGAGGCGGCGCTGCTGACGGCCCGCGCCGGCGCGAAGGTCATCGACAACGCCGCGCTCGACGAGGCCATCGACCGCGTCATGGCCGGCCCGCAGAAGCGCACCCGCCGGATGAGCGAGAAGGAGCTGCGGGTCACCGCGTACCACGAGGGTGGTCACGCGCTGGTGGCCGCGGCCCTGCCGAACACCGACCCGGTGACCAAGGTGACGATCCTGCCGCGCGGGCGGGCCCTCGGCTACACGATGGTGCTGCCGACGGAGGACAAGTACTCCACCTCCCGCAACGAGATCCTCGACCAGCTCGCGTACGCCCTGGGCGGGCGCGTCGCCGAGGAGCTCGTCTTCCACGACCCCACGACGGGCGCCTCGAACGACATCGAGAAGGCCACCGGGATGGCCCGCAAGATGGTCACCCAGTACGGCATGAGCGAGCGCATCGGCGCGATCAAGCTCGGCAGCAGCGGTGGTGAGGTCTTCCTCGGCCGCGACATGGGCCACGAGCGCGACTACTCCGAGGGCGTCGCCGGCATCGTCGACGAGGAGGTCCGCCGCCTCATCGAGGCCGCCCACGACGAGGCGTGGGAGATCCTCGTGGAGCACCGCCAGGTCCTGGACGACCTCGTCGTCGCCCTGCTGGACAAGGAGACCCTCAACCAGGCCGAGCTGGCGGAGATCTTCGCGCCCGTCGTGAAGCGCCCGCAGCGCCCGGTGTGGCTGTCCAGCGAGCGCCGCCACGTCTCCGACCTGCCCCCGGTGGCCGGCCCGCGCGAGCGCGCCGCCCTCAACGGCCACGGCGCCCAGGTCCCGCTGAACCACACCCACGAGGAGCCGTGACCGGCGGCACCACCACCACCCCCGCCGGCCCCCCGGCGCGCACGGGCGTCGACACCGCGCGCGCCGAGGCCGCGGTCCGCGAGTTCCTCCTGGCCATCGGCGAGGACCCGGACCGCGAAGGCCTGCGCGACACCCCCGCCCGCGTCGCCCGCGCGGCGGGGGAGCTGTTCGCCGGCCTGTCGCAGGAGCCGGCCGACGTGCTGGTCACCGACTTCGGCCTCGAGCACGACGAGCTGGTCCTGGTGAAGGACATCGAGCTGCAGTCCACCTGCGAGCACCACCTGCTGCCCTTCCACGGCGTCGCGCACGTCGGTTACATCCCCGGCGAGCACGGCCGGGTGACGGGCCTGTCGAAGCTGGCCCGGCTGGTGGACGTCTACGCCCGCCGCCCGCAGCTGCAGGAGCGGCTGACCACGCAGATCGCCGACGCCCTCGTGGACGGGCTGCACCCGCGCGGTGTCATCGTCGTCGTGGAGTGCGAGCACTCCTGCATGACGTACCGGGGCGTGCGCAAGCCGGGCGCGAAGACCGTCACCTCCGCCGTGCGCGGGGGCCTGCGCCACCCCGCGACCCGCGCGGAGGCGATGAGCCTCATCGTGGCGGGGCACCGGTGAGCGTCCCCGCGGGGCGGCTCGCGGCGCTGCTGGAGCCGGGCCGCTGCCGCGTCGTGGGGGTCGTCAACGTCACGGCCGACTCCTTCTCCGACGGCGGGCGCTTCCTCGCGGCCGACGACGCCGTCGCGCGCGGCCTGGCGCTGGTCGCCGCGGGCGCCGACCTGGTGGACGTGGGCGGGGAGTCCACCCGCCCGGGAGCGGGCCGGGTGGACGCCGCCGAGGAGCTGCGCCGCGTGGTCCCGGTGGTGCGCGAGCTGGCCGGGCGCGGCGTCGCGGTGAGCGTGGACACGATGCGCGCGCAGGTCGCCGTGGCGGCGGTCGAGGCCGGTGCGGTGCTCGTCAACGACGTCTCCGGCGGCCTGGCCGACCCGGCGATGGCACCGGCCGTGGCGGGCCTGGACGCCGGGTACGTGCTCTCGCACTGGCGCGGGCACTCCGACGTCATGACCTCGCTGGCGGTCTACGGCGACGTGGTCGCCGAGGTGGAGCGCGAGCTGGCCCGGCGCCTGGACGCGGTGGCCGCCGCCGGGGTGGACCCCGCGCGCGTCGTGCTGGACCCGGGCCTGGGCTTCGCGAAGGTCGCCGAGCACGACTGGGCGCTGCTGGCGGCGCTGCCGCGGCTGGCGGCGCTGGGCCGGCCGCTGCTGGTGGGCGCCTCCCGCAAGCGGTTCCTGGGGGCGCTGCTGGCCGCCGGCGACGGCAGCGTCCCGCCGCCGGCCGGGCGCGACGACGCCACGGCCGCGGTCTCGGCGCTGGCCGCGGCGGCGGGCGCCTGGGGCGTGCGGGTGCACGAGGCGGCGGCCTCGGCGGCCGCCGTGCGGGTCGCGCGGGCGTGGGCGCTGGCGGGTGCGGGGGTGGCGGTGCCGTGAGCTCCCTGGAGGCCGCCGGGCCCGTCCTGGGCGCGGACGGGCGGGTGCTGGACCGGATCGTGCTGCGGGGCCTGCGGGCCGTGGGCCGGCACGGGGTCCTCGAGGCCGAGCGCCGCGACGGGCAGCCGTTCGGCCTGGACGTGGCGCTGCACCTGGACGTCGCCGAGGCCGCCGCGGGCGACGACCTGTCCGCCACCGTCGACTACGGCGCGCTGGCCGAGGAGCTGGTGACGGTGCTGACGGGCGAGCCGGTCGCGCTGCTGGAGACCCTCGCCGAGCGGGTGGCGGCCGCCTGCCTGGCCCGCTCGCCGCGGGTGGTGGCCGCGGACGTGGTCGTGCACAAGCCGCGGGCGCCGCTGACCGTCCCGTTCACCGACGTGGAGCTCGTGGTGCGCCGGGTGCGGGCGTGAGCACGCCCGCACCCGGGCCCGGTGGTGCAGCGGTGCCCGTCGTGCTGTCGCTGGGCGCGAACCTGGGCGACCGGGCGGCGGCGCTGGCCGCGGCGGTGGCGGAGCTGCGGGCCGCGGACGGCCTGGTCGTCGACGCCGTGTCCGAGCCGCTGGCCAGCGCACCGGTGGGGGAGGTGCTCGAGCAGCCGGAGTTCCTCAACCTGGTGGTCCTGGCCCGCACGAGCCTGCCGCCGCGGGAGCTGCTGGCGCTGTGCCACGAGGTGGAGCGCCGCGGCGGCCTGGACCGCTCGGTGAAGGTGCCCGGGGGCCCGCGGCCCATCGACGTGGACGTCGTCGCGCACGGCGCGACGGTGCTGGAGGAGCCGGACCTGGTCCTGCCGCACCCGCGCGCGCACGAGCGCGCCTTCGTGCTGGCGCCGTGGGCGCAGCTCGACCCCGGCGCGGTGCTGCCGGGTCCGCGCGGCGGGCCGGTGCGCGAGCTGCTGGCGAGCCTGGCGGGGGAGGGCGCGTGAAGCCCACCCGCCCGGGGGTCCTGCTGGCCGTGGGGTTCCTCGCCGCGGTGCTGTCGTGGTCGGGCCTGCGGGCGTGGACGGCGACCGGCGCCGTCGAGCCGCTGCTGCTGTGGCGCACGACCCTGACGATCGCGCTGCTGGCGGTGGCCGTGTTCGGGCTGGGCTGGCCGGTGCGGCAGTGGGTGCGCGGCGACCGCGCCCGCCGCATCGACGCGCTGCGCGCGGCGCGCACCGCGGTGCTGGCCAAGGCCGCCTGCGTCGCCGGCGCCCTCCTGTCGGGGCTGTCGGCCGGCTTCGCCGTGCACTACCTGCCGACCCTGGACATCGCCGCCCGCCGCGAGCAGTTCCTCGTGGCCCTCGCCGACCTCGTGGTCTCCGTCGCGCTGCTGGTCGCGGGCCTGGTGGTGGAGCGCTACTGCCGGGTGCCGCCGGAGGACGGCCCCGGCGACGGCGCCGAGCGCGCGGGCACCTGACGACGCCGCGGGCGCCCGCGGCGCGGTGTCAGACGCGGAAGGTGCCGACGAGCCGCTGCAGGTCGTCGGCGGCGCCGTGGACCTGCTCCGCCGCCTCGGCGGTGCGGGTGGCGCTGCCGGTGGTGCGGGCCGCGGCGTCCGCGAGACCGGAGACGTTCGTCGCGATCTCCTGGCTGCCGGTGGAGACCTCGGTGACGTTGCGGACCATCTCGGCGGTGGTGGCGGACTGCTCCTCCACCGCGGCGGCGATGGTGGCCTGCAGCCCGTCGATGCGGGCGATGACCTCGGTGATCTGCTCGATGGCTCCGGCCGCCGCGCCGGCGTCGGCCTGGGTGGCGTTGATGCGGGTGACGATCTCCTCGGTGGCCCGGGCGGTCTGCTGGGCCAGTTCCTTCACCTCGCCGGCCACGACGGCGAAGCCCTTGCCCATCTCCCCGGCGCGGGCGGCTTCGATGGTGGCGTTCAGGGCCAGCAGGTTCGTCTGCTCGGCGATGGAGGTGATGAGCTTGACGACGTCGCCGATCTCGCGGGAGGAGGCCGAGAGGCGTTCCAGGATCGCGGAGGCGTCGGCGGCGTTGGCGACCGCCGCGGAGGCGACGGAGGAGGCCTCGGCGGTGGAGGAGGCGATCTCGCGGATCGCCGCGCTCATCTCGTCGCCGGCGGCGGCGACGGTGGAGATGGAGGTGCTGATCTCCTCGGTGGCCGCGGCGACGACCTGCGACTGGCCCGCCGACTCCTGGGCACCGGAGGACAGCTCCGCCGACACCCGGGTGAGCTCCTGCGCCGACGAACCCAGCTGCTGGGCGTCACCACCGATCTGCCGCACCGCGGCCCGGAAGCGGCCGGTGGTGTGGTCCAGGGCGCGGGCCATCGCCCCGATCTCGTCCCGGCTGTCGACGCCCACCGTCGCGGTCAGGTCGCCCTCGGCGACGTGCGCCAGGACGTCGGTGACGCGGTGCAGCGGGGCGACGATGCTGCGCCGGATGACCAGCGCGGCGGCCACGGCGAGGGCCAGACCGGCGACGAGCAGCACCAGCACGAGCTGCTGCCCGCGGCGCACGGTGGCGGCGAACTCGTGCCCGGCGGCCAGCGCGACACTGGCCCGTTCCGTCTCCTCGGCCAGCGCCGTCTCGTACGCCTTGCGGGCGTCGCGGTTCGGGCCGAACGAGGCGGCCACGGCGGCGTCGCGGTCGGTGGCGGCCAGGGCGTACTCGGCGCGCAGCGCGTCGAACCAGGCGTCGACCTGCGCCTCGATCGCGTCGACGGTCGCGCGCTCCTCGTCGGTGCGGGCGGCCGTGCGGGCCTGCTCCACGGCGGCGGCGAAGTCGGCCTGGCGGCCCAGGCTCTCGTCGGCGAACTCGGAGTCACCCGTGATGAAGAACCCGCGCTCGTCGGTGGCGGCTGCCTTGGCGGTCAGCGCCGCCTGCTGCAGGCCGGTGATGTAGGGCACCGCCCTGCCCACCTCGGCCTGGCGCTGAGCGCGCAGGTCCGCCGTCACCGACAGGGCGACCAGCCCGACCGCGACGGCGGCGACCGCGACGAGCGCGGTGGCCAGCAGCAGCCGCGTGCCGACCTTCCGGTCGGCCAGCCAGCGCCGCACCGCCCCCTGCCGGTGCGGTGCCGCGCGGTGTCCCTCGGTGCTCACGTCGTACGTCCCCTCGTCGTCCCGGGGACCGGTGGCCGCCCCCCGGGGGACCTTCGGCGGTCCGGGTCCCGGTCTTGAGCACCCGGGGGCCCGGACCGCCGGGAGGGCCGCGTCAGACGCGGAAGCGACCCACCAGCTCCTGCAGCCGGGCGGACGTCTGCGCGAGCTCGCGCGCGACCACCTCGCCCTCCGCGAGGGAGGCGCTGGTGGCGCGGGTGGCCGAGGCGACCCCGTCGATGCTGCCGGCGATGCCCGCGGCGCCGCCGGCGGCCTCGCCCACGCTGCTGCTCATCGCGGCGGTCGTGGCGGTCTGCTCCTCCACGGCCGAGGCGATCGTGCCCTGGTAGTCGCTGATGGTGCCGACGATGCGCGTGATGTCCGCGATGGCCCGCACCGCGCCCTCGGTGTCGGTCTGGATGGTCGCCACCCGCCGGGAGATGTCCTCGGTGGCCTGGGCGGTCTGCTGGGCCAGCTCCTTGACCTCGCCGGCCACGACGGCGAAGCCCTTGCCCATCTCCCCGGCGCGGGCGGCTTCGATGGTGGCGTTCAGGGCCAGCAGGTTCGTCTGCTCGGCGATGGCGGTGATGACCTTCACGACGTTGCCGATCTCCGCGGACGACTCGCCCAGCTTGGAGACCGTCTCGTTGGTGCTGGAGGCCACCTCGACGGCCTCCTGCGCCACCCGGGCGGCGTCGTTGGCGTTCTGCGAGATCTCGTGGATCGACAGGCCCATCTCGGAGGCGCCGTCGGCCACGGTCTGCACGCTGCTGGAGACGTCCGCGGCGGAGGCGGCGACCACGTCGGCCTGACCGGCGGCCTCCTGGGCGCTGGCCGCGATCTGCTCCGTGACGCCGGCGAGGCGGCGTGAGCTGTGGTCCAGGGTGCCGGTGGACTCCGACAGCTGCCGCACCAGGGAGGCGATGCCCTCGCGCGCGCGGTTCACGGCCCCGGCCATGGCGCCCAGCTCGTCGCGGGAGTGGACGGCCGCCTCGACCGTCAGGTCGCCGCCGGCCACCGCGTCCAGGGCGGTGCTCACCGAGCCGAGCTGGCGACCGATGGTGCGCACGACGAACACCGCCAGGGCGCCGGCGAGCGCGAGCCCGGCGACGAGCGCGGCGATCACCACCGTGCGCGCCCGGCGGTACTCGGCGGACGCGGCCGTGGACTTCTCCTCGGCCTGCTGCGCCTCGGCGTCCTGCAGGGCGGCGATGGCGTCGTTGAAACCGGTCTCGGCCGCGTTGAAGGCGGGACCGATCTCGTCCGCGGCGGGCATGGTGAACCCGGCGGGGGGCGCCTGGTGGAACATGATGACCTCGCGCAGGGCGACGAAGTCGGCGTAGGACGAGCGCAGCGCCTCCACGGCCGCGGTGGTGGCCGTCCCGTTCGCGGCGGCCTCGTAGCGGTCCAGGGCTTCCGCGAGCTGGGAGTCCGCCTCCAGCACGGCGCCGTGGGCCTCGGCCAGCGCGGCCTCGTCCTGACCGCGGAGGCTGTTCAGCATCGTGGCGCGGTACATGTCCGCGATCCCGCCGCGCACGGTCGCGATCTCCCGCATCCCGTCCACGTGCTCGGTCTTGACGGCTTCCAGCTCGGTGTTGAGGGCGGCCATCCCGGAGACCCCGACCCCGCCCACGCCGACGGCCACCGCGGACGCCGCGAGCAGCGCCGCGGAGATCTTCACGGTGACGGAGCGGTCGGCGAGCAGGCGGCGGGGGGTCTCGGGTGCGTCCACGGCGGGTCTCCTCGGCGAGCTGGACGGCACGGCGGCTCCTCCACCTGCTCGTCCTCCCCTCTTGCGTCGGCGTCCCGCCGCGGCTCCTTGAGCCTTTCACCGCCTCCAGCGCAGGTCCGCCACGACGGGGGCGTGGGTGCTGCCCCCCGCGGGGCCCTCGGCGTCGGCGACCGGTTCCAGCCCGGCGGTGAGCACCACGTCCACGCGGGCGTACCCCGGGTTGGACCCGCGCGTCAGCTGCGGGCGGGTGCCCACCGCCCGGTGCACGTCGGTGAGGCCGCCACCGTCCGGCCCGTCGCCGGTGAGCACCCGCAGCGGCTCGTTGAAGTCGGAGGAGTTCAGGTCCCCGCCGAGCACGACCGGCCCCTCGGCGGCCAGCTCGCGCGCCACCTGCGCGTAGCGGCGGGCCTCGGCCACGCGGGTGGCGGCAGCCTCCGTCGTGCCGCCCGCCGGGTTGTTCTCCCGGCCCCGGGGCGAGCACCCCAGGCACGGGGAGGCCAGGTGCAGGGAGAGCACCGGCAGCGCCGCGGGCCCGCCCAGGGCGCCGGCGTCCAGGACCACCACGTGGGCCGGTCGCGCCCCCTCCGGCAGGCCCGTGACCGCGCGGGTGGACGTGATGGGCACCGTGGACCACACGGCGTCGCCGTCGGTGCCGCCGCCGTCGTCGCCGCCCACGCGGCTCGCCGCCCCGTACCAGCGGTGCGGGTACTGCGCGTAGTGCTCGTCCAGGTACCGCCGGGCGTCGGGGCTGACCTCCTGCAGCAGCAGCACGTCGGGCTGCCACCGCTCCACCAGCAGGCGCAGCCCGTCCAGGCCGCGGGTGCCGGTGAGGTTGAACGTCGCCACCCGCAGGTCGGCGCTGCCGCCGCCGCGCCCGGGCAGCGCCAGCGGGCCCAGCAGCGCACCGGCCGCCACGGCCGGCGCCACGACCGCCGCCAGCACCCCCCACGCCCGCACCGCCACCGCCACCGGCACGGCCACCAGCGCCGGCGGCAACCACCAGAACGCGGTCAGCCCCGCCACGTAGGTGGCCGCCGTGCCGTCGCCGAGCACGAGGACCGCTCCCAGCGCCGCGCTCGCGCCGGCGCCGTACAGCACGGCCAGCGACCGGGTGAGCCGGCCGGCGGCGCTCACCGGCGCCTCACGCCGCGCCGCTGCCGTCCGGGTCGCTGCTGTCCGGGCCGGTGGGCCGCGCGCCGCTGCGCAGCGCGGTGTGCACCACGTCGGGGGTGATGACCCCCAGGAACTCCGCCCCGTCCAGCACGGGCAGGAACCGCAGCTCCTGCGCCAGCAGCGCGGAGAAGGCCGTGCGCATCGTCTCGGCCCGCTGCACCGTCACGTCGAACGGCAGCGTCCAGTCCGCGACGCGGCCGGCGCGGTCGCCGCGGCGCATCGCCTCGGTGAGCGGGGCCCGGGGCACCCAGCCGACCAGCTCGCGGCGCTCGCCGTCCAGCACGACCCCCCAGGAGCGCCCGTCCACCTCCAGCGCCGTCGAGGCGTACGCGACGCCGTCGCCGGGCGCGAGGGTCGTGGGGGTCTCCAGGTCCTCGGGCCGGATGGGGGTGACGGCCAGACGGCGCAGCCCGCGGTCGGAGCCGACGAACTCCACGACGAAGTCGGTGGCGGGCTCGGACAGCAGGGTCGCGGGAGCGGCGTACTGCTCCAGGTGCCCGCCGGTGGACAGCACCGCGATGCGGTCGGCCATCCGCACCGCCTCGTCCAGGTCGTGGGTGACGAACAGGGCCGTCTTGCCCAGCTCGGTCTGCAGGCGGCGGAACTCCACCTGCAGCCGGTCGCGCACCACCGGGTCCACGGCCCCGAACGGCTCGTCCAGCAGCAGCACCGGCGGGTCGGCGGCCAGCGCGCGGGCCACCCCGACGCGCTGCTGCTGCCCGCCGGACAGCTCCGCGGGGTAGCGGCGCCCGTGCACGTGCGGGTCCAGGCCCACCAGCTCCAGCAGCTCGTCGGCGCGCCGGCGGCGCTCCCTGGCGTCCCAGCCGAGCAGCTTGGGGACGGTGGCGACGTTGTCGCGCACGGAGCGGTGCGGCATCAGCCCGCCCGCCTGGATGACGTAGCCGATGCCGCGGCGCAGCTCGACGGCGTCCACGCCGGAGGTGTCGCGGCCGTCGACGAGCACCCGGCCGCTGGTGGGTTCCACCAGCCGGTTCACCATCCGCAGGATCGTGGACTTGCCGCAGCCGCTGGGGCCGACGAGGGCCACGAGCTCACCGCGCCGCACGTCCAGCGTCAGCTCCCGCACCGCCTCGGTGCCGTCGCGGTAGCGCTTGCCGACCCCCTCGAAGCGGATGGCGACGTCGTCCTGCGCCACCCCCGGTCCGCTGCCGCCCTCGCTGATCACACCGGGAGCCTCGCCGACGCCGCCGCGCGGCGCAACGCGTCTGGCACCCTGACGGGGTGGACCACGGGGCGGATCACGGGGGCGGCGCGAGCGGCGGGAACGACGCGGTGGACCGCTGGGCCGCACCGGTGGACCCGTTCGACCCGCCGGGCGTCACGTGGCAGCGGGTGTCGCCGCGGCTGGCGACGTCCCAGCGCGTGACGGGCACGATCTGGGCGGCCCCGGTGTTCGTGGTGCTGCTGGTGCTGGCGGTGCTGCTGACCTGGTGGATCGCGATCGGCGCCGCCGTCGTGGCGGCGCTGTGGGCGTGGGGGTGGTGGCTGACCGGCCGGCAGGTGCCGGCCTGGGGCTACGCCGAGCGCGACGACGACCTCCTGGTGCGCCACGGCCTGCTGTTCCGGTCCCTGGTGGTGGTGCCGTACGGGCGCCTGCAGTACGTGGACGTGCAGGCCGGCCCCGTGGACCGCCGCTTCGGGCTGGCCAAGGTCCAGCTGCACACCGCCTCCCCGGACTCGGACGCGGCCATCCCCGGCCTGCCGCCGGAGGAGGCCGCCCGGCTGCGCGACCGGCTCGCCGCGCGCGGGCGGGCCCGGCTGGCGGGGCTGTGAGCGCCACCGGCCCCGAGGGACCCGAGGGACCCGAGGGTCCGCAGCCGGGCCCGCGGCCCGCCGAGCCGGCGCTGGAGAACGTCGACCCCGCCGTCGCCGGGCAGCTGGACGCCTCGACGCGCGCGGTGCTCGAGGACGCCGGCTGGCGGCGGCTGCACCCGGTGACCCCGGTGCTGCGGGCGTGGAAGATCGTCGCCGCGGTCCTGGCCTTCGCCGTCGTGCAGAACGTCGACGACCTCGCCCGCATCGACGTCGAGGCGTGGCTGCTCACGCTGTTCATGCTCGGCGGGCTGCTGGTGCTGGCGCTGGTCGGTGCCGTCTACAGCGCCGTCGCGTGGCGTCGCACCCGCTACCGCGTGGACGCCGAGGCGGTGCACGTGGAGCACGGCGTGCTGTGGCGCCAGCAGCGCAGCGCCCAGCTGGACCGGCTGCAGGCCGTGGACGTGGTGCGCCCCCTGCTGGGGCGGCTGCTCGGGCTGGCGGAGCTGCGCCTGGAGGTGGCCGGCGGGTCCGGCAGCCAGGTCTCGCTGGCGTACCTGCGCGAGGACGAGGCGCAGCGGGTGCGCAACGCGCTGCTCGCCGCGGCCGCCGGCGTGCGGGTGGACAGCGACGAGCGGGGCACCGTCAGCGCGCCGGAGGCCCCGCAGCGGCCGGTGGTGCACGTGCCGCCGGGCCGGCTCGTCGCGGCGACGCTGCGCTCGGTCTCCACGGTCGTGGTGGTGCTGGCGGCGGTCGGGCTGGTCGTGGGGTGCGTCCTCGCGCGCAGCACCACGCCGCTGGTGGCGGCGCTGCCGGGCGTGCTGGGCGTGGGTTCCGCGGTGTGGCAGCGCTTCAGCCGCGGGTTCAACTTCACCGTCGCGCACTCCCCGGACGGCATGCGCCTGACCCACGGCCTGCTGGAGCAGCGCTCGCAGACGGTGCCGCCGGGGCGGGTGCAGGCGCTGAGCATCACGCAGCCGCTGCTGTGGCGCCGGCCCGGTTGGTGGCGCGTGCAGGTCAACGTCGCCGGGTACGCGTCCGGCCCGGGCGAGGACGGGCAGGAGGCGGCCACCGTGCTGCCGGTGGGCACCGAGGAGGAGCTGGCCCGGGTGCTGGCGATCGTGCTGCCCGCGCTGGGCGCGAGCGGTCCCGGTGGTGCCCTGGACCTGGTGCGCGACGGGCTGACGGGCCGCGACGCGGAGGGCGGGTACACGGCGGTGCCGCGCGCGGCCCGCTGGCTGGACCCGGTCGCGTGGCGCCGCGACGGCTACCTGGTCACCGAGCACGCGTTCCTGGCGCGCGGCGGGCGGCTCGTGCGGCGCCTGGACGTGGTGCCGCACGCCCGCACCCAGAGCCTCGGGCTGGCGCAGGGGCCGCTGCAGCGGCGCATGGGCCTGGCCAGCGTCGCGCTGCACTCGACGTCCGGGCCGGTGAAGCCGCGGGTGGACCACCTGGCGGCACCGGTGGCGGCACGGCTGCTGGCCGAGCAGTCGCAGCGGGCGCGCGCCGCGCGCGAGAGCGCGGGGCCGGAGCGCTGGATGTCGGGCGACGAGGTCGGCTGACCCGCCCGCCGCACCCCCACCCTGCGGTGATCATGCACTCCGCCCCACCCGTCACACGGGCGCGGGCGGAGAGCCGGCCGCAGCACCCGCCGACGGCCACCCGGGGCGACCACGGCCGGCGACCACGGCCCCCCGGGGGCGCGCGTCAGCGGTGCGTGCCTCCGCTGCCGCGGCGGCGCAGCTGGGAGACGGCGGCGTCGATCTTCCGCCGGGTCGCGGGGTCCTTGGCCGCGGCCTGGACCCGCCGGGCCGCCTCCTGGGTGAGCCGGCGCCCCTGCGGCGTCGACATGAACCTGGTGACCTTGCCGAGCAGTCCTGCGGCCACTTCGTCCTCCTCGTCCGTGCGTCCTGTCCTGCCCGCACGTTCTCGCGCACCGCGCGCTCCCGCCACCGGGCGGTGCGCGGACCGGGGCCGCGGGTCAGTCCTTGCGCAGCACCACGGCGACGTCGGTGACGGTGAACAGGAACTCCCCCGCGTCGGCGCTGCGGCGCAGGCCCTCGATCCAGCCGGCGGCGCGGGCCGCCAGCGAGGGGTCGTCGGCGACGGCGGAGAGCACCCCGGTGGCGACCTTCCAGGCCACCGAGCCCTCGTCGAAGCGGCGGTGCGGGTCGGCCCAGGAGTGCACCGACCGCACGGTGAAGGAGCTGCGGGCGGCGTGGCGCAGCAGCTTGCGGCCGGCGAAGCCGTCGGTGGGGGAACCACCCGCGGGGGCGTGGGCGACGAACCGGTCCAGCAGGGTGCGGGTCAGGGCGTCGTCGTCGCTGGTGAACAGGGCGGTGTCCCAGTCGGAGTGGGCCAGCACGGCGGTGCCGCCCGGGCGCAGCACCCGGTGGACCTCGGCGAGGTGGGCCCCGACGTCGTGCAGGTGCTCGACGGCGTTGAGGGAGACGGCGACGTCGGCGCTCGCGTCCTCCAGGGGCAGGGCGGACAGGTCGGCGATGTGGGCGCGCACCCGCTCGTCGAGCAGCAGGTCGTCGTCGAGGGTGGATCCGACGTCGACGGCGTGCACGAGGCGGGGGCCGGAGCGCAGCAGGGCGCGGGTGGTGCGCCCGGAGCCGCAGGCCAGGTCCAGCACCACCGAGCCCGCGGGGGGGCCGGCCAGCGCCGCGATGTTCTCGAACCGTCCCACGGCAGGAGCGTATGCCCGCCGTCGTGGTGCCGCCCGTGCCGGTGCGGGCGTCGAACCGGCGCAAGTCGGTGTCTCTGGGTGATGAATCCTGTGCGTTCCGTCGCTACCAGGGGGTGCTGTGCCGCCGGACGGGGAGTCTTGCGAGCAGTATCAGAAGATCCGGTCTCGTGCCGGAGGGCCTGTAGTAGCCTCGGCACGCATCTCGACGGAGAACTGGCGGCGCGAATTCGTGGGGGGTTCGATCCGCCGCCGGGGAACGTCTCCGAGTGTGGCCCCCACCTGTCCACGGCCCCGCTACCGCGGGTGCCGGACGACGTCCAGCCGGATCGAGTGAGGGAACAACTGACGATGAGCGCTGCCACGCCCGTGTCCGAAATCCCGGTGGTCATCCTCTGCGGGGGCATGGGGACCCGCCTGCGCGAGGCCAGCGAGAAGCTGCCCAAGCCGCTGGTCGACATCGGTGGTCGGCCCATCCTGTGGCACATCATGAAGCTCTACAGCGCTCACGGCTTCCGCAAGTTCGTGCTGTGCCTGGGCTACAAGAGCGACATGATCAAGCGGTACTTCCTCGACTACCGCATCAACGCGGGCGACTTCACGCTGAACCTCTCCTCGCAGGAGGCCCCGACCTACCACACCAACGGTGTGGAGGAGGACTGGGAGATCACGTTCGTCGAGACCGGTCTGACCACCGCGACCGCCGCCCGCATCAAGCGCGTCGAGCAGCACCTGACCGCCGACACGTTCCTCCTCACCTACGGCGACGGCCTCGGCGACGTCGACATCGCCAAGTCCCTGCGCGACCACGAGGCCGGCGGCCGACTGGCCACCGTCACCGCGGTGCACCCGAGCTCGCGCTACGGCGAGATGCACGTCACGGGCGACACCGTCACCGAGTTCAACGAGAAGCCGACCCTGGCGGACGGCTGGGTCAACGGCGGGTTCTTCGTCTTCGACCGCGCCTTCGCGGACAAGTACCTCGAGGACGACCCCGACATGATGCTCGAGCAGAAGCCGCTGCAGACCGTGGCCCGTGACGGCCAGCTGACGGTCTCCCGGCACGAGGGCTACTGGCTGGGCATGGACACCTTCCGCGAGTGGACCGAGTTCAACAAGCTCTGGGACTCCGGCAAGGCCCCCTGGAAGATCTGGGAAGACTGAGCACCCGAGGAACCGGAGAACCGCTGTGAAGATCGTCGTCACCGGCACCGAGGGCTACCTCGGCTGCCTGCTCGCCCCGACCCTGCTGGAGTCCGGCCACTCGGTGCTGGGCATCGACACCGGGTACTACAAGCAGGGCTGGCTCTACAACGGCGTCACCGCCTCGGTCGAGACGCTCGCCAAGGACATCCGCCACATCACCGCCGACGACCTGCGCGGTGCCGACGCGGTCGTGCACATGGCGGAGCTGTCCAACGACCCCCTCGGTGAGCTCATCCCGGACGTCACCTACGTCGTCAACCACAAGGGCTCGGTGCGCCTGGCCGAGATGGCCAAGGCCGCGGGCGTCTCCCGCTTCGTCTACATGAGCTCCTGCTCGGTGTACGGCGTCGCCGACGACACCGTCGACGAGACCTCCCCGGTCAACCCGCAGACCGCCTACGCCGAGTGCAAGGTCATGGTCGAGCGCGACCTGTCCCCGCTCGCGGACGACGACTTCTCCCCGACGTACATGCGCAACGCGACCGCCTACGGCGCCTCGCCCCGCCAGCGCTTCGACATCGTGCTGAACAACCTGGCCGGCCTGGCGTTCACCACGGGCAAGATCGCCATGACCTCCGACGGTTCGCCCTGGCGGCCGCTGGTGCACGGCCTGGACATCGCCAAGTCGATCCGCGCCGTCCTCGACGCCCCCCGCGAGGCGATCCACGACCAGGTCTTCAACGTGGGCGACTCCCAGCAGGTCTACCGCGTCCGCGAGATCGCCGAGGCCGTCGGCCGCGCGCTGCCCGAGGCCGAGATCACCTTCGGCGAGAGCAACGGCGACAACCGCAGCTACAAGGTGAACTTCGACAAGATCCACTCGACGCTGCCCGGCTTCTCCTGCGACTGGGACGCCGACAAGGGCGCCGCCCAGCTCGTCGAGGTCTTCAAGGCCATCGACCTGGACGAGGAGACCTTCAAGGGCCGCGGTCACACCCGGCTCAAGCAGCTCGAGCACCTCATCAAGACGGGGCAGCTCGACAAGGAGCTGTTCTGGAACTACCAGCCGACCAGCGGGATCGCCCAGTGAAGATCACCACGACCGACATCGAGGGCGTCGCGATCGTCGACCTCGAGGAGCGCGCCGACGAGCGCGGGTTCTTCGCCCGCACGTTCTGCCGCGACGAGTTCGAGGCCGCCGGGCTGATCCCGGCCGTCGAGCAGTGCAACCTCTCGTACAACCACGCGGCCGGCACGCTGCGCGGCATGCACACCCAGGTCGACCCTGCTCCGGAGGCCAAGC
Organism: Kineococcus arenarius subsp. arenarius; assembly: GCF_050871845.1. Lineage (NCBI taxonomy): Bacteria > Bacillati > Actinomycetota > Actinomycetes > Kineosporiales > Kineosporiaceae > Kineococcus > Kineococcus arenarius. The sequence continues at coordinate 1,686 of NZ_JBJLSE010000044.1, read as the reverse complement.
TGGTGCGCTGCACCGCCGGGGCCATCCAGGACGTCATCGTCGACCTGCGCGAGGGCTCGCCCACGTACCTCGAGCACGTGGCCGTGGAGCTGACCGCGCAGAACCGCCGCGCGCTGTACGTCCCGCCGTACTTCGCGCACGGGTACCTCACGCTCACCGACGGTGCCGAGGTCGTGTACCAGGTCAGCCAGAAGTACACCCCGGGCACCGAGCGCGGCCTGCGCTACGACGACCCGGACCTGGCGCTGCCGTGGGCCCGCGACGTCGCCGTCATCAGCGAGAAGGACAAGTCCTGGACGCTGCTGGCCGACGGGGCGGTGCTGTCGTGATCATCGTCGACAACGCCCTGAAGCAGCGGCAGGCCGAGGGGCGCCCGATCCGCGTCGCCCTCGTCGGCGCCGGGTTCATGGGCCGCGGCGTCGTCAACCAGGTCGTGAACTCCGTGCCCGGCATGGACCTCGTCGCGATCGCCAACCGCACCGTGTCCAAGGCCCGCGACGCCTACGAGCAGGCCGGGCTGACCGGCGTGGTCGAGGCCGACGACGCCGCCGCCGTGGACAGGGCCATCTCCGCCGGCACGCCCGTCGTCTCCGCCTCCTACGAGGCGGTCGTCGACGCCGGCCAGGTCGAGGCCGTCATCGAGGCCACCGGCAACACCGAGTACGGCGCCCACGTGGTCGTGCGCGCCATCGAGTCCGGCAAGCACGTCGTGCTGCTCAACGCCGAGGTCGACGGCACCGCCGGCCTGGCGCTGCGCAAGCGCGCCGAGAAGGCCGGCGTGGTCTACACCGGCGCCGACGGCGACCAGCCCGGCGTGCAGATGAACCTGCTGCGGTTCGTGCGCTCCATCGGCGTCACGCCGCTCGTGGCGGGCAACATCAAGGGCCTGCAGGACGAGTACCGCAACCCCACCACCCAGGAGGGGTTCGCGAAGAAGTGGGGCCAGGACCCGTACATGGTGACGAGCTTCGCCGACGGCACCAAGGTGTCGTTCGAGCAGGCCCTCGTCGCCAACGCGGCCGGGTTCACCGTGGAGGAGCGCGGCATGCGCGGCGCCGACCACCACGGGCACGTCGACGAGCTGACCGCGAAGTACGACGTGGACCAGCTCAAGGAGCTCGGCGGCGTCGTGGACTACGTCGTCGGCGCGAAGCCCGGCCCGGGCGTGTACGTCCTGGGCACCCACGACGACCCCAAGCAGCAGCACTACCTCAACCTGTACAAGCTGGGCGAGGGGCCGCTGTACTCGTTCTACACGCCGTACCACCTGTGCCACTTCGAGGTGCCGCTGACCGTGGCGCGCGCGGTGCTGTTCCGCGACGCCGCCATCGTCCCCGGCGACACCGTCACCGTCGAGGTCGTCACCACCGCCAAGACCGACCTGGCGGCCGGGAAGACCATCGACCGCCTCGGCGGGTACGACACCTTCGGCGTGGCCGAGCGCTACGACGTCACGAAGGCGCAGAACCTGCTGCCGATGGGCGTCGCGGAGGGCTGCACCCTCAAGCGCGACGTCAAGAAGGACGAGGTCCTCACCTACGACGACGTCGTGCTGCCCGAGGGGCGCCTCATCGACGCCCTGCGCGCCGAGCAGGCGGCGATCCTCGCCGACTGACCCGCCCCACCCCCTCCCTCCCCGCCCCTCCTGGGCGGAAACCATGGTTTCCGCCCAGGAGGGGCGGGGAG
>NZ_JBJLSE010000043.1:0-32673 GCF_050871845.1 Kineococcus arenarius subsp. arenarius | reverse complement strand
GGCGGGGACGGTACCGGCCCAGATTGGGCGGGCGGGGTGGTAGAACCCGTGGGGCGGGATGTGGGGGGCCTGCCAGCCGCGCCCCGCCGGGTCGCCGCCGGGGGTTAGCGTTCGGGCCGTGGCCGACCTGTTCTCCACCGACGCCGAGCCCGGCGGCGACCCCGGCGGCGGCGCGGGCACCGGTCCCGGGCCCGCCGTGCTGGCCGGCGCGCCGCTGGCGGTGCGGATGCGACCGCGCGGTGTGGACGAGGTCGTGGGCCAGCAGCACCTGCTGGGGCCGGGCTCCCCGCTGCGCCGGCTGGCCACCGAGGGCGACCTGGGCCGCGCGGGCCCGGCCTCGGTGGTGCTGTGGGGACCGCCCGGCACGGGCAAGACGACGCTGGCGCACGTCATCGCCCGCTCCGGCGGGCGGCGCTTCGCGGAGCTGTCGGCGGTCACCGCCGGCGTCAAGGACGTGCGCCGCGTGGTGGACGAGGCCCGCGAGCACCGCGACCTGCACCGCCGGCAGACCGTGCTGTTCCTCGACGAGATCCACCGCTTCACCAAGGCCCAGCAGGACGCCCTGCTGCCGGCCGTGGAGAACCGCTGGGTGGTGCTGGTGGCGGCCACGACGGAGAACCCCAACTTCTCCGTGATCACCCCGCTGCTGTCGCGCTCGCTGCTGCTGACGCTGCGCCCGCTGGACGACGACGACGTGCGCGGCCTGCTGCGCTCGGCGCTCACCGACCCGCGCGGGCTGGCGGGGGAGGTGGAGCTGAGCGGTGAGGCGCTGGAGCACCTGGTGCGCGTGGCCGACGGCGACGCCCGGCGCGCGCTGACCGCGCTGGAGGCCGCGGCGGGCGCGGCCTTCGACGCCCCGGTGGCGCCGGGCGCGCGCCGGGAGGTGACGCTGGAGCACGCCGAGCGGGCGCTGGACCGCGCGGCGGTGCGCTACGACCGGGCCGGTGACCAGCACTACGACGTGGTCAGCGCGTTCATCAAGTCGATGCGCGGCTCGGACGTGGACGCCGCCCTGCACTACCTGGCGCGCATGGTGGAGGCGGGGGAGGACCCGCGCTTCATCGCCCGGCGCATCGTCATCGCCGCGTCCGAGGACGTCGGGATGGCCGACCCGTCCGCGCTGCAGACCGCCGTGGCGGCGATGCACGCCGTCGCGCAGATCGGGATGCCCGAGGCGCGCATCGTGCTGGCGCAGGCGGTGGTGCACAACGCCACGGCCCCGAAGTCCAACGCCGTCTACAACGGCGTCAACGCCGCGATCGCCGACGTGCGCGCCGGCCGGGCCGGGCCGGTGCCGGCGCACCTGCGCGACGCGCACTACTCCGGGGCGCAGCGCCTGGGGCACGGCGGCGGGTACGTCTACACGCACGACACCTCCGCCGGGGTGGCCGCGCAGCAGTACGCCCCCGACGAGCTGGTGGGCCGGGACTACTACCTGCCCACCGACCGCGGCTTCGAGGCGCAGCTGCGCGAGCGCCTGGCCCGCCTGCGCCGCCTGGTGCGCGGCCGCTGACCCCCCGACCCCGCCGTGATCATGCACGGTGGAGCCTTCAACCGTGCGTGATCACGGCGGGGAGGGGGAGCGGGGGGTTGCTGCCGGTAGGGTCGAGGGTCGAGCGCCGGTGGGCACCACCGGCACGCCACCGGGCGGCCGACCCGGCGGGACCGCACGAGCAGGAGGCACCTCGATGCAGACGGCCGAGATCCGTCGGCGCTGGCTGGACTTCTTCGAGCGCAAGGGCCACACGGTCGTGCCCAGCGCCTCGCTGGTCTCCACCGACCCCAGCCTCATGTTCACCGTCGCGGGCATGGTGCCGTTCATCCCGTACCTCACCGCGCAGGTGCCCGCGCCGTACAAGCGCGCCACCAGCGTGCAGAAGTGCCTGCGGACCCTCGACATCGAGGAGGTCGGCAAGACCACCCGGCACGGCACGTTCTTCCAGATGAACGGCAACTTCTCCTTCGGCGACTACTTCAAGCGCGAGGCCATCGCCTTCGCCTGGGAGCTGCTGACCACCCCGGAGGCAGACGGCGGCCTCGGCTTCGACCCGCAGCGGCTGTGGGTGACGGTCTACCTCGACGACGACGAGGCCTTCGCGCTGTGGCGCGAGGTCGGCGTGCCCGTCGAGCGCATCCAGCGCCGCGGCAAGGCCGACAACTACTGGAACACCGGCCAGCCCGGCCCCGGCGGGCCCTGCTCGGAGATCTACTTCGACCGCGGTCCCGAGTACGGCGCCGACGGCGGCCCGGAGGCCGACGAGGACCGCTACCTCGAGATCTGGAACCTCGTGTTCATGCAGTACCAGCTCTCGGCGGTCCGCTCGAAGACGGACTTCGACGTCGCCGGCGAGCTGCCCGCCAAGAACATCGACACCGGCATGGGCCTGGAGCGCGTGGCGTTCCTCAAGCAGGGCGTCGACAACATGTACGAGATCGACGAGGTCCGCCCCGTCCTGGACCGGGCGGCGCAGCTGTCCGGCAAGCGCTACGGCGCCGTGCACGAGGACGACGTGCGCATGCGCGTGGTCGCCGACCACGTGCGCAGCGCCCTGATGCTCATCGGCGACGGCGTCACCCCCGGCAACGAGGGCGCCGGCTACGTGCTGCGCCGCCTGATCCGCCGCGCGGTGCGCGCGGTGCGCCTGCTGGGCGTGGAGGAGCCCGCCCTGCCGCACCTGCTGCCGGCCTCGATGGAGGTCATGAGCGCCTCGTACCCGCAGCTGCGCAGCGACTTCGAGCGCATCTCCCGCGTCGCGTACGCCGAGGAGGACGCCTTCCGGCGCACCCTGGTCTCCGGCACGGCGATCTTCGAGACCGCCGTCGCGGCCACGAAGGCCTCCGGCGGCTCCGCGCTGTCCGGCGAGCGCGCCTTCGCCCTGCACGACACCTACGGCTTCCCCATCGACCTGACCCTGGAGATGGCCGCCGAAGCCGGTGTCGGCGTCGACGAGGCCGGCTTCCGCGCCCTCATGGCCGAGCAGGTCGGGCGCGCCAAGGCCGACGCGCGGGCGAAGAAGACCGGCGGGGTGGACCTGTCCAGCTACCGCACCACGCTGGAGGGCATGCCCGGCCCGGTGGTCTTCACCGGCTACGAGCACGCCACCGGCGAGGCGCGCGTCGCCGTCGTGCTGCAGGGCGGGGTGAGCACCCCCTCGGCGCCCGTCGGCACCGACGTCGAGGTCGTCCTGGACCGCACCCCCTTCTACGCCGAGGGCGGCGGCCAGCTCGCCGACCACGGCACTATCACCACCGCCTCCGGCGCCGTGGTGCGCGTCGACGACGTCCAGCAGCCCGTGCGCGGCCTGTACGTGCACAAGGGCACCGTCACCGCCGGCGAGCTGCTGGCCGGCGACGCCGCGCACGCGGAGGTCGACGCCGCCCGCCGCCGCGCCGTCAGCCGCGCCCACACCGCCACCCACCTGGTGCACCAGGTGGTGCGCGAGCACCTGGGCGACACCGCCACCCAGGCCGGCTCGGAGAACGCCCCCGGCCGGCTGCGCTTCGACTACTCCGCCACCGGCCAGGTCGGCGCCGACCTCGTGCGCGACATCGAGGGTGTCGTCAACGAGCGCATCGCCGACGACCTCGAGGTGGGCGCCACGGTCATGGACCGCCAGGCGGCGCTGGACTTCGGCGCGATGGCCCTGTTCGGCGAGAAGTACGGCGACCGCGTGCGCGTGGTCACCATCGGCGGCGACTGGTCCAAGGAGCTGTGCGGCGGCACCCACACCCTCACCTCCCAGCAGGTGGGGCTGGTCTCCATCGTCTCCGAGGGCTCCATCGGCTCCGGCGCCCGCCGCATCGAGGCCCTCGTGGGCACCGACGCGTACGACTTCCTCTCCCGCGAGCACCTGCTCGTCAGCCGCCTCACCGACGTCGTCAAGGCCCGCCCGGAGGAGCTGCCCGAGCGCATCGGCACCCTCATGACGCGCCTGCGCGACGCCGAGAAGGAGATCGCGAAGCTGCGCGCCGGGCAGGTCCTGGCGCTGGCCCCGCAGCTGGCGGCCGCGGCCACGGACACCTTCGGCGTGCGGGTCGTCACCCACGACGCCGGCGCCGCCTCCGCCGACGACCTGCGCACCCTCGCCCTGGACGTGCGCTCCCGCCTCGGCGAGCAGGGCCCCTCGGTCGTCGCCGTGGCCGGTGTCGCCAAGGACCGCCCCGTGGTGGTCGTGGCGACCAACGCCGAGGCCCGCCGCTGGGGCGTGAAGGCCGGTGAGCTGGTGCGCGGCGCCGCGCAGACCCTCGGCGGCGGTGGCGGCGGCAAGGACGACGTGGCGCAGGGCGGTGGGCAGGACCCCGCCAAGGTCGGCGAGGCGCTGGCGGGCCTGCGCGACGCCGTGGGCCGGCGCGTCACCGGCTCTGCCTGAGGCGGGCAGCGCAGCGGTGCGCCGGGGGGTGAGGGTCGCGGTCGACGTGGGCAGCGTCCGCGTGGGGCTGGCGGCGTGCGACCCTTCCGGGGTGATCGCCTCCCCCGTGCGCACGCTCGCGCGCGACCCGGAGACCGACGCCGACGTGGCGCAGGTCGCCGCCGAGGTGCGCGAGCGCGGCGCCGTGGAGGTCGTGGTGGGTCTGCCGCTGTCCATGGACGGCACCGAGGGCCCGGCGGCCTTGACCGCGCTCGCGCACGCGCGGAAGATCGCCCTGGCCGTCGAGCCGGTGCCGGTGCGCCTCGTGGACGAGCGCCTCAGCACGGTCGACGCCCACCGAGCCCTGCACGCCGCGGGCCGGAGGGAGAAGCAGTTCCGCGACGTCGTCGACCAGGCGGCCGCGGTGGTGCTGCTGCAGGCAGCCCTGGACGCCGAGCGTTCCAGCGGCCGCGCACCCGGCCGGGTGCTGCCGGCCGGTGGTGCGCCGGGCCCCGCGAAGCGGCGCAAGGCCAGGCACGGCAGGACCGCACGCCCCGCCGGGGCGGACGCGGCGCACGACCCGGACGAGCGTCCCGACGCCACGGAGGGCTGAGAATCGTGATGGACCTGATGGACCTGCCCGGCACCCGAGAGCGCAAGCCCCGGCGCCGGCGCGGCCGCGCCGTCGTGGTGCTGCTCGTGGCGCTGGCCCTGGTCGGCGGCGGCACCTGGGCGGCGTGGGGCGCGCTGGAGCCCGTCGTGTCCCGGCTGACCGCCACCGACGACTACGAGGGCACCGGTACCGGCTCGGTCGACGTCAAGGTGGAGTCCGGCGACACCGGCACCGCCATCGGCCGCACCCTGCAGGAGGCCGGCGTCGTCAAGACCACCGAGGCGTTCGTGTCCGCGGCCGCCGCGAACCCGGGCATGGCGAGCATCCAGCCGGGCACGTACCGGCTGAAGGAGCAGATGTCCGCCGCCGCCGCCGTCGCGCTGCTGCTGGACCCCACCTCCAAGATCACCACCCGGCTGACCGTGCCGGAGGGCCTGCGCGTGCGCCAGGTCGTCGAGCTCGTCGGCGAGCAGACCCCCATCGCCGCCGCCGACGTCGAAGCCGCCCTGGCCGACCCCGCTGCGATCGGCCTGCCCGCCTCCGCCGGCGGGAACCCCGAGGGGTACCTGTTCCCCGCCACCTACGAGGTGGACCCCGACGAGAGCGCGGTGGAGCTGCTGACCTCCATGGTGGACCGCACGAAGCAGGCGCTGGCGGAGCTGGGCGTGCCGCCCGAGCGCGAGCACGAGGTCGTCGTCATGGCCAGCATCGCGCAGAAGGAGGCCCGCACCCCCGAGGACATGGCCAAGGTGACGCGGGTGCTGCTGAACCGCATCGAGGACGGCATGAACCTGCAGCTGGACTCCACCGTCAGCTACGGCACCGACGGCACCACCGTCACCACCACCGCCGAGCAGCGCGCCACCGACACCCCGTGGAACACCTACATGCACCCTGGCCTGCCCGCGGGGCCGATCAGCAACCCGGGCGAGGCGGCGCTGCGCGCGGCGGTCAACCCCGAGCCCGGCCCCTGGATGTTCTTCGTCACGGTGGACCTGGCCACCGGCGAGACGCGCTTCGCGACCACCGGCGCCGAGCACGCCGCCAACGTGGAGCTGTTCCGCCAGTACCTGCGGGAGCACCCGGAGTCGGAGTGAGCACGGCGGTGAGCACGGCGGTGAGCGTGGCGGTGGACGTGGCGGTCGGGGCGCGGGTGGGCGGACCGGTGCGGGCACGGGGGAGCGCGCGGTGAGGGCTGCGGTCTGCGGGTACCCCATCGCCCACTCCCTGTCCCCGGCCCTGCACCGCGCCGCCTACGCGGCCCTGGGCCTGCACGGGTGGCAGTACGACCTGCTGGAGGTCGACGAGCCGCGCCTGCCCGCCCTGGTGGCGTCCCTGGACGCCGGCTGGGCGGGGCTGAGCCTGACGATGCCGCTGAAGCAGGCCGTCGTGCCCCTCGTCGACGAGGTCAGCGACTTCGCCCGCGCCGTCGGCGCGGTCAACACCGTCGTCGTCACCCCCCGGCCCGACGGCGGCACCGGCCGGGCCGGGGTGCACCTGCGGGCCGAGAACACCGACGTGCACGGCATCGTGGCGGCGCTCGCGGAGGCCGGCGCCGTCGGCGTGGCGCGCGGCGCGGTCGTCGGCGGGGGAGCGACGGCCCGCTCGGCACTGGTGGCGCTGCTGCGCGCCGGCTGTCCGAGGCCGGTGGTGGTCGTGCGTTCCGCCGCCCGCGCCGAGGAGCTGACGCGCGTGGCGGCGCGCCTGGGCGGTGACGTGGACGTGCGCGGCTGGTCGGAGCTGCCGAGCGTCCTGGACGCCGACGTCGTGGTCTCCACGGTCCCCGCCGGCGCGTCGCAGGACGTGGCCGACGTCCTCGCCCCGGCCGGTGCCCCGGGCGGTTCCCGACCCGCCCCGCTGCTGCTGGACGTCGTCTACGCGCCGTGGCCCACGACCCTGGCCCAGCACTGGGCCGGGCCGGTGATCGGCGGCTTCGAGATGCTCCTGCACCAGGGGGCGGCGCAGGTGGAGCTCATGACGAGTCACCCCGCGCCCCTGGAGGCGATGCGCGCCGCCGGGCTGGCCGTGCTGCGGGAGCGCGCGCGGGCGTGAGCCGTCCCGGGCAGGCGATGTCCTGGGAGGAGTACGCCCGGCTCCCGGAGAGCCCCCGGTACGAGGACGCCGACGGGCACCTCGTCGTGAACCCGAGCCCGTCCTTCCACCAGCAGGGGATCTCGGTGAACCTGCTCGTGGCCCTGAGGGGAGTGCTGCCCGGCACGCACCGGGCCGTGCCGGTCTGGGCGTGGAAGCCGGCGGTCGTGCTCGAGGGCGGTACGTACCGCTCCGGCGCCACGCTGACCCCCGACGACCCGCCGGCCGAGCTGGACCTGGGCGTGGCGCGGTTGACGACCTCCGTCCCCGAGCTGCTGACCCCCTGACCGGGCCGGCCGGCTCGGCTCGCCCGAACGGCTGACCCGCCCGCACGCGGTGATCGCCCGCCTCAAGGCGCGCCCCCGGTGCGCCGACACGGTGAGGACGGTGTCGACCGACGGCACCGCCGTGCGCCGTGGTGGGTGCCGTGGAGGGGAGCGAGATGAACGACGCGGGTGCCGCTGGCCGGCCCGTCGAGGCGTACACGCCGGTCAACGCGCGGCCGGACGGCACGCCGGCTCCGCGCCGCGACGTCAGCGCGCTGCTGGCCAAGCTGACCGGCGAGGCGGCCGAGGTGCTCGCCGCGGAGGTGCCGGCGCCGCGCGCGGTGCCGCCGGCCGCGACGCCGGGCCTGGCCGACGAGTTCGTGCGCCCCGCCGTCCCGGCGTTGGCCCCGGACGTCGCCGAGGTCCCGCCGAGCACCGAGGCGCTGGTGACCACCGGTGGTGAGGACAGCGCGCCGGTGTTCAAGATCAACGACGTCCTGATCGCGGGCCTGCAGGCCGGTGCCTCCGACGTGCACCTGACCTCCGGCGCGGCCCCCACGGTCCGGCTGTCCGGGGAGCTGACGCCGCTGGAGGGCTTCGACAAGCTCACCCCGCAGCTGCTGCAGCAGTCGATCTACGCGATCCTCACGCAGAAGCAGCGCGAGGTGTTCGAGGCGAACCTGGAGCTGGACTTCGCGTACCAGGTGCCCGGGCACTCCCGCTTCCGCGTCAACGTGTACCGCCAGCGCGAGTCGCTGGGCGCGGCGTTCCGGCGCATCCCGTACGAGATCATGCCGCTGGAGGACCTGGGGGTCCCGCCGGTCGTGGGCTCGTTCGCGAACCTGCAGCGCGGCTTCGTGCTGGTCACCGGCCCCACCGGCTCGGGCAAGTCCACGACGCTGGCCTCGATCGTGGACCTGGCCAACCGCACCCGCAAGGACCACATCATGACGGTCGAGGACCCCATCGAGTTCCTCCACCGCCACAAGAGCTGCCTGGTGAACCAGCGCGAGGTCGGCGAGGACACCAAGTCCTTCGCCAGCGCCCTCAAGCACGTGCTGCGCCAGGACCCCGACATCATCCTCGTCGGCGAGATGCGCGACCTGGAGACGATCTCGGTGGCGCTGACCGCCGCCGAGACCGGTCACCTCGTCTTCGGCACCCTGCACACCCAGGACGCCGCGCAGACCATCGACCGCGTCATCGACGTCTTCCCCCCGCACCAGCAGCAGCAGATCCGCGTGCAGCTGGCCGGCGCCATCCAGGGCGTGGTGTGCCAGACGCTGTGCAAGCGCGCCGACGGCCGCGGCCGGGTCGTGGCCACCGAGGTCCTGGTCGCCACCCCGGCGATCCGCAACCTCATCCGCGAGGGCAAGACTCACCAGATCGCCTCCGCGATGCAGGCCGGTGCCCAGTTCGGGATGCACACCCTGGACCAGCACCTCGCGGAACTCGTCCGCGCCCGCCGGATCACGTTCGAGCACGGCCTGGAGAAGTGCCACTCCACCGAGGAGTTCCGCCGCCTGACCGGGCGATCCTGAGAGGAGCGACCATGGCCACCGCCACCAAGGCACTCGCCAAGGCCGCCAAGCCCGGGCAGCGGAAGTTCGAGTACGCCGCGCGCGACCACGCCGGCCGGCTCGTCAAGGGCACGCTGGAGGCCGCTGACCAGCGGGCCGTCGTCGGCCGCCTGCGGAGCCAGGGCCTGGTGCCCGTCTCCATCACGGAGTCGAGGGCCGGCCGGGGCCTGCAGACGCAGATCCACCTCCCCGGCACGAACCGGGTCAAGCTGAAGGACCTGGCGCTGATGTCGCGGCAGTTCGCGACGATGGTGTCCTCGGGCCTGACGCTGATGAGGGCGCTGGCGATCCTCGCCGAACAGACGGAGAGCAGGAAGCTCGCCGCCACGCTGGTGGAGGTGCGCAGCGAGATCGAGAGCGGCACGGCCCTGTCCGCCGCACTCGCCAAGCACCCCGACGTCTTCCCGCCCCTCATGGTCAACATGGTGCGAGCCGGTGAGGTGGGCGGTTTCCTCGACCAGGTGCTGCTGCAACTCGCGGAGAACTTCGAGTCCGAGGTGAAGCTGCGGGCGAAGGTGAAGTCCGCGATGACCTACCCGGTCGTCGTCTTCGCCATCGCCGTCCTCGCCGTGGTCGGCATGCTGCTGTTCATCGTGCCCGTCTTCGCCGGCATGTTCAGCGACCTCGGCGGTGAGCTGCCGCTGCCCACGAAGTTCCTGGTGGCGCTCTCGCATGGTCTGCGCTTCCTCGGCCCGGGCCTGCTCGTCCTGGCCGTCGTCCTGCCCGTGGTGTGGCGCAAGGTGAAGGACCGCCCGAGGGTCCGGGACGTCGTGGACCCTCTCAAGCTCAGGGTCCCGGTCTTCGGCCTGCTGGCGCAGAAGATCGCCCTGAGCCGGTTCACCCGGAACCTGGGCACCATGCTGCGCTCGGGCGTCCCCATCTTGCAGAGTCTGGAGATCGTCGGCAACGCCAGCGGCAACGTCGTCGTGGAACGCGCCTCGGCGGACGTCATGGAGAGCGTGCGCTCCGGCAGGTCCCTGGCCGCGCCGCTGGCCGATCACCCGGTATTCCCGGCGATGGTGGTGCAGATGATGAGCGTCGGGGAGGACACCGGCGCCCTGGACTCGATGCTGCACAAGATCTCCGACTTCTACGATCAGGAGGTCGAGGCGACGACGGAGGCGCTGACGAGCCTCATTGAGCCCATCATGATCGCCGTCCTGGGCGGAATCATCGGCTTCATGGTCGTGGCCATGTACATGCCCATCTTCGGGGTCTTCGACCTCATCCAGTGACCGCGTGATGCGGCGGCCCGTGCACCTCTGCGTGCACGGGCCGCCTCCGTGTTCGGCGGCTCCGGGGAGCCGTTCGGGCGAACCCGAGCGCGCGGTGCTCAAGGTCGATCCCCGGCGGCCGATGCATGGAGTACACGAGCCGCCACACCAATCCGGTGCGCGATCTGCGAGCGGCTCCGGAACTCGTCGAAAGGGAGCATCGAATGCTCGCTCGCATGCGCAAGTCGATGGAGGAGAAGGACCAGGGTTTCACCCTCGTCGAGCTCCTCGTTGTCATGATCATCGTTGGCATCCTGGCTGCGATCGCCATCCCGGTCTTCATGAACCAGAAGAAGAAGGCTGCCGAGACCGCCGCGAAGTCTGACGCCACCAACATCTCGCGCGACGCCAGCGCGTACTTCGTCGACGGTTCGCCGACGGCGCTGAGCCTGGCTACCGCCAGTGGCGTGACCACGCTGAGCGGCACTGTGGACGGCGTCACCGAGACCAACACCGTCAAGGTCAGCCCGAACAACACCGCCACGCTGACCTACGCCTCGGGCGTCTACTGCGTCACCGTGACGCCGAGCGAGTCTGGCGCCAGCGCGTGGAGCGCAGGCACCAACGGCCTCAAGAAGGGCGCCACCTGCCCGTGATCCCGACGGTGGGCGGCGGGCACGATCCCGCCGCCCACTTCGGCGGCTGAGGAGTGGTGCGGGACGGGACCGGCGGGGGAGGGAACGTGCGGGTGAAGGAACGGATCGGCGCCGACGCGGGTGAGTCGCTGGCGGAGGTGCTGGTAACAATCCTCGTCATCGGCGTCGCCGCCCTGGGCCTCGTCCTCCTCCAGGTGCGCACCGGTCTCGCGACGGCGGACTCCCGCCAGCGCACCCAGGCGACGGCCCTGGCGAACCAGGGGCTGGAGCAGCTGCGCGCCACCACCGACCTGCAGGCGCTGGCCGAGGGCTACCAGAAGGACCTCTACACCGCCGCGTTCACCGACGGCACGAATCCGGCCGCGTGCAGCTCCACGGCGTGCACGTACACCAACGCCGGCACGGCGGAGACCCTGCAGACCGTCACCTCGGCCGTCGCCCCGTTCAACTCCTTCGACGGCATCGTGCCGTCCGCCCTGCAGAGGGACTACCGCGCCCGTGCCTACGTGACCGCCGCGGCGCTGCCCAGCACCCGCTGGGTGACGGTGACCGTCAGCTACACGGCCCGGTCGTCGGGCGAGCCGGTGTCCGTGTCCGCCCGCACCCTCTTCTACATCCCGGCCACACCGTGACGCGCCCCGCGGAGACCCGAGGCCGCGACGCCGGTCAGACCCTCACCGAGCTGGTCGTCGCGATGGCGATCGTCGGGATCGTGCTGGCGGTGGCCCTGCGCATCGTCGTCACGGTCACTCAGCAGACCGCGCAGACCCAGCAGCGGCTGGCCGCGACGGAGACCGCCCGTGCTGCGCTCGCCGACATCGACCGCCAGGTCCGCTCCGCGGACCTCATCACCGTCGACGGCAGTCGCACGCGGTTCCGCGTCCGCACGACCGCCGACACGCGCTCGACCCCGGGTACCCGACGCTGCGTAGAGTGGGACCTCACCCCCGCCGGGGTGCTGCGCTCCCGGTCCTGGGACGAGACGTGGACGGTGGGGGCCGCGAGCGGCGGCCCGAACGCGTGGCGGCAGCTCGCCACCGGTGTCGACGTCTCCGCGGCCACCGTGGGGGCCCGGCCGCCCTTCTCCGACGGCTCCCCGGCCGGCGCCGTCGTCGTGGTCGACCTGTCGGTCCTCAGCGGCGGCGACGCCGACCCCGCCCGCGTGACGACGACGCTCGCCCGCCGCAACCAGCCGCCCGCGGGCTCCACCCCCTGCGCCATCCCTGCCCCGTGAAGGAGGCACCCATCGTGCGCCGCTGGACGAGGAACTCCTCCGACGAGGGTTCGAGCCTGCTCATGGCCGCAGCCGTCGTGGCCATCGCCATGGCCCTCGGCATCGCCGTCGTGACCGGGGTGCTCGCGACGAACCGCCGGGCCGCGGTCGACACCCAGCGCACGGCCGCGCTGGCCGCCGCCGAGGCGGGGGTCGACCTCGTGACCGCGCGCCTGCAGGCCAACGTCACCACCGGAGCGGCGAATCCCTGCACCGGTGCGGACGCCGCCGTCCCCGACGTCGTCGCCGGTCGCGCGAAGTACACGGTCGCGGTGACCGTCTCCTGCGACATGGCCGCCAACCCCGCCACGGCCACCGTCACCGCCAGGGCCCGGGCCGCGGCGACGCTCGCTGGAGGCACCACGTACGGCGAGCGGACCCTGCAGTCGACCGTCACGTTCTCCGGGGCAGGAGACGCTGCGACCACCCCCTTCACGAGTGGTGTCTTCAGCAACGGGCCCGTCATGACGAACAACAGCCTGGTCGTCAACAACGCCTCGTTGACGAGCAAGTCCGACGTCAAGTGCATCAACCAAGGATTTATCGGCGGTGACATCATCGCCGGTGGGTCCGTGTACCTGACGAACGACTGCAGCGTGCAGGGCGACGTGCGCGCCGGCGGGAATTACTCCTGCGACACCAAGGGAGAGGTCCAGGGGTCCGTCACCGCTGCTGGTACCGGACCGTCCGGCCTGCAGAACTCCTGCAGCGTGGGAGGTGCGCTGGCCAGTGGCGGTTCGCTGACGGTGAACGGCAACACGAAAATCCATGGGGACCTCACCTCGGCGACGGGCGACATCGTCTTCCCGACGAACTCTCCGCGCATCACGGGAAACGCTCGAGCGGCAGGAACCATCACCTACCAGAGCGGCGGCAGCACGAAATCGGTCGTAGCGGGCAGCGTCCTCCCGAACAGCCCGTCCGCCGTGCCCGCCGCACCGACCATCGCGAACATGCCCCACATCACCTGGGCCATGCTGACCGGCGCCACTCCAGCACCGGCCGTCGTGGAGTGGAAGAAGTGGTTGCAGGAGAACGCCCGGCGCAACAACGCACCCACCTGGACGGGTTCGTACCTGGGCACCTCGTGCAAGGGCGACGGCGCCGGCTACGAGCTGAACGGCAACCTCGTCTCCACCGCCACGGCACCGGTCATCCTGGACGCCCGCGCCTGCACGAAGGCGGAGCTGCAGAACGTCACCGTCTCCCTCAAGGGAGATGTCACCCTGGTGGTCAACCAGTTCGCAACCAACGGCACCGTCACGGTGAAGTCGGCGGACGGTGCTCCTCACAACTTCCGGCTCGTGGCCCTCTCCTCGGGCGCCGGTGACCCGTGCGCGACGCCGTCGGCGCAGTCGCTGAGCTTCAGCAACACCATGACGTTCGACGCCAAGACGTCCACCTTCATCTACACACCCGGCACGCTGACCGTGTCCAACGCCTTCTCGATGACCGGCAGCATCTACGCCTGTGCGACGAGCTTCAGCAACAGCGTCACGATCAACTACGCCGACGTTGCGCCGCCGGGCACGGGATCGCCGGCCGCCCCCAGCACCGTCACGGTCACCCAGAAGCGGGAGGTCTCCGGTGCTTGAGCAGGGCCCGCTGGTGCTGCTCGCCGCGGTCGCCGGCCTCCTCGTCGGCTCCTTCCTCAACGTGGTGGTCCACCGCGTCCCGCGGGGGGAGTCGGTGGTGCGCCCGGCCAGCCGCTGCCCGGGGTGCGGCCACGTCGTCCGCCGGCGCGACAACGTCCCCGTCGTGTCGTGGCTGCTGCTGCGCGGACGTTGCCGGGACTGCGGCGTGACCATCAGCGTCCGCTACCCCCTGGTGGAACTCGGCACCGCACTGCTCTTCGGGGCCGTCGCCCGGCTGGTGGGCCCCTCGTGGGTCCTGCCCGCCTACCTGTACCTGGCGGCCATCACGGTGGCCCTGGCCCTGATCGACGTCGACGTGCACCGCCTGCCCGACGCCATCGTGCTGCCCTCCTACCCCGTGGTCGTCGTCCTGCTCGTCGTGGCGAGCGCCAGCACGGGGCATTGGGGGGCGCTGCTGCGAGCGGCCGTCGGGGGTGCGGCCCTGTTCCTGCTCTACGGTGCGCTGTTCGTCCTCAAACCTGGCGGCATGGGGTTGGGGGACGTCAAGCTCGCCGGCGTGCTGGGGCTCCTCCTCGGCTGGTGGGGCTGGGACTCCCTCGTCGTCGGTGCCTTCACGGCGTTCCTGCTCGGCGGCGTGGCCGGGGCAGGGCTGCTGGTGCTGCGCCGGGCCGGCCGCGGCTCCCGCATCCCCTTCGGCCCGTACATGCTCGCCGGGGCCCTGGGGGCGCTGTTTGTCGCCTCGCCGGTGGCGGACTGGTACCTCGGCCTGGTCGGGTTGATCGCCTGAGGCCCCGCCGACCGGTACCGGTCGACCGGTCCCCTCCCGCCCTCAAGGAGGAGCCGAGAACGTCCGATCCTCACGTAGGAGCAAGTCGTGGGAGCCACCGCGGCTCCCACGACAGAAGAACCCCACGACAAGGAGGCGACGTGTCCGGACGAACCGCCATCGGCCTGGACATCGGCACGTCGGGCGTGCGCGCCGCCGAGCTGTCCTGCGGCAAGGGCGGCATCACGCTGGAGAGGTTCGGCCAGGTGGCCCTGCCCGAGGGAGCGGTGCGCGACGGTGAGGTCGTCGACCGGCCGGTCGTCGTCGACGCGCTGAAGGCCTTGTGGAGGGGCAGCGGGTTCAGCGGCAGGAAGGTCGCCCTGGGTGTCGCGAACCAGCAGGTCGTCGTCCGCCAGTTGGACCTGCCCTGGGTCCCGGCGGCTGAGCTGAAGGGCTCCCTGCCGCTGCAGGTACAGGACCACCTGCCGATGCCGGTCGAGAACTGCGTCATCGACTTCCACACCGTCGAAGAGGTGCGTGACGGCGACACCCGCCTGCTGCGCGGGTTGCTCGTCGCGGCTTCCCACGAGATGATCATGGCGAACGTGGGGGCCGTCCAGGCGGCCGGGCTGCGGCCCGTCTCGGTGGACCTCAGTTCCTTCGCGGTGCTGCGAGCGGTCGCCCGCCCGCACTCGGCCGACGTCGCGACCGAAGCGCTGCTGGACATCGGCGCCCGCGTCAGCAACCTGGTCGTCCACTCGGCGGGTGTCCCGAGGTTCGTGCGCGTGCTGCTCATGGGTGGCCAGGACGTCACCGACGCCGTCGCCGAGCGCCTCGGGGTGCCTTCCGCGCTGGCGGAGCTGATCAAGCGCGGTGGCGCCGAGGACGTGCTCGACGAGGAGCGCGAGCTCGCCGGCACGGCGGTCGACCTCATGCTCGAGGCATTCGTCGACGAGATCCGTTCCTCGCTCGACTACTACTCGGCCGCCAACCCGCAGTTCCGCCCGGAGCGCCTGGTGCTCTCCGGTGGCGGCTCGTTGCTGAGCAGCATCGCCGAGCGGCTGTCGTCCGCCGTGCGCCTGCCCGTCGTGGCCGGGGACGCCATCTCCCCCCTGCACCTGGGCCGCACCGGCCTCGACGAGCACCAGCTCGGCCTCGTGCAGCCCCTGGCCGCCGTCCCCGTCGGACTCGCCCTCGGAGTGATCTCATGAGCTTCCAGACGCTGGAGGCCGTCGCGACGCGCAACGTCGTCGCCCGCGTCAACCTCCTGCCCGACGGCCTGGACGAGGCGCGCGACTTCCGTCGCGTGCAGCTTGGCCTCGGAGCCGGCCTCGTCGCCGTGCTCGGGCTCGTCGGTGCCGCCTACGGCATCGGTGCGGGGCACGTCGCCACCGCCGAGGAGGTCCTGGCCGACGCGCAGGCGGAGACGGTGCGGCTGCAGACCGAGCAGCGGCAGTACGCGGACGTCCCCACGCAGATCGCCAGGGTGGAGGCCGCCGGCGTTGCCGAGCGAGCGGTCACCCAGTACGACGTCTCGTGGTTCGCCATGCTGGACGCGGTCTCCGCCGCCACCCCCGAGGGGGTCTCGGTGGGCTCCGTCTCCCTCGCCCTGGACGCCGCGGCGATCGCCCCGGGCGGCACCGGGTCCGTCGACGCCGCAGACCCGCTGAGCGTGGCCGGCATCGGCGCTCTCACGATCACCGGCAAGGCGGCCTCCCAGCCCCTCGTGGCGGACGCCCTGGAAGCCGTCGACGTCGTCACCGGCGTGGACGCACCGGTCGTCAGCAGCTCGGTCTGGGACGAGAGCACCCAGGCGGCCACCTTCACCCTGTCCGCCGTCATCACCGACGCCGCGCTGGTCAACCAGCGGTGACCCACCACGGGAGCCTTCGATGAGCACGAGCAAGACCAGGGTGTGGGCCGCCGGAACGGCCGCCGTCGCCCTGCTGATCCTGGTGGCGAGCTGGTTCCTCGTCCTGGCCCCCCAGCGGGCCCAGGCCGGTGACCTCGCCACCGAGGCGAACCAGGTCGAAGCGCAGAACGAGCAGATCGCGCTCAAGACCGAGCAGCTCGCGGCACTGGCCGCGCAGCTGCCCGAGCGGCAGGCCGAGCTGGCGCGCATCACGGCCAGCCTGCCCGCCGAGGGTGAGATCCCGGACCTGATCCGTTCGCTGAGCGCTGCCGCGACCTCCACGGGCGTCGTGCTCAACGGCATCACCCCGTCGACCGCGGAGCTGTGGGACACCTCGGCGGACGCGCCCACCAGCGACCTGGTGGTCGTCGACGTCCCGGTCTCCATCGAGGTGAAGGGCTCGTTCGCGCAGACCGAGCTGTACCTCAAGCAGTTGCAGGCCGACGCCACCCGCTTCTTCCTCGTGGAGAGCGTGGAGCTGTCCACCGGAACCACCGACACCTCCACGAGCGCCGACCTGAACACGACCATCACCGGCAAGGTGTTCGCGCTGCGCGACACCACCGCGGTGGCGGAGTCCTCGTCCGCGGAGTCCCCGTCCGCGAGTGCCACGCCCGCGACCACCGCCGCGACCACCGCCACGCCCACCGCGTCGGCAACCGCGTCCGCGAGCGCCGCCACGAGTACCACCCCGACCGCCGACCCGACCGCGACCCCCTGAGCGAGGGCACCATGAGCTTCCACAGTTCCCCGTTCGGGGCGGCGCAGGAGCCGGCCCCCGAGCCTGCTGCCGAGGAGGAGAACCCCACCCGTGAGGTCGACCCCCGCGTGGTGAAGTCGCTCCTGGCGGGTGCGGCCCTCGTGGCCGTGCTCGGCGCCGGCACCGCCGGCTTCCTCTGGCTGAGCAGCACGCCGTCGGGCGAGGCCGCCGAGGCGGCGCTCAGCGGCGCCAGCTCGACCCCCTCGGTGACCGGGTCTGCAGCGGCGGTCGCCAGAGCGGGTGCCATCGACTTCAGCGGCCGCGACGCGTTCGCCGCCACCGTGGGAGTCGTACCGGACGACAGCGACGAGGAAGCGGTGGAGGCCGCGGCCAGCACGACGTCCACCACGGTGAGCACCGCGGGAACCGGTTCATCGAGCACCGGCACGGTGAGCAACGGCGGCGGCTCCACGGGCGTGCAGGCGGTGGTCACCGTTCCAGCCAGCACGACGACCGTCGCCGCATCGAGCACGTCGACCTCCGCAGCGCCCGTCCCGTCCGACACCAGGTCCACCGCCCCCGGTTGGACGGTGCCGCAGGTGTCGTTCGTGACGGGCACGGCCGCCTTCGGCACCTTCCGCATCGCCGGCGAAGACGTGCGCATCGCCAGGGGCGACCTGGTCTACCCGCTCGGTATCCGCTACGGCGGGCTCGTCGCCTCGGACGAGGCGACCACCCCCACGGAGACGTCCGACGACTCCGTGCCGGCGGTGAAGGCCGTCTTCACCGCCGAGAACGACGCGCAGACCGGGTGGGTCATCACCTCCGACCCGGAGGGGAAGGTGCTGCTGCCCGACGCCGTCGTGGGGCACCCCCAGGGTCGTGCCCGGGCCTACGGCGTCCTGGCCGACCGGGTGTGGATCCGCGTCGACCGCGAGCAGGGAGCCCTGTACTCCGAGGGAGAATCCGTCGGTGACACCGGTCTGACGTTCCTGGGGACCGAGCCCGACGACGAATCCCTCCCCAACGCCGGCGTGTACTTCCAGGACGGTTCCGGCATCGTCTACTTCGGCAAGTTCGGTGGAGGTGAGTCCGATGGCGTGGCGTTCTGAGAACCCGGTCGCCCGCCGGCGCACCGCCGCGGTCGCGGCCCTCGTGGGCCTGGCGACCGTGGCGACGGCGGCGTCCGCGGCTGCGGCCCCGACCCCCGTGACGGCGCACCGCGCGTACGGCGCGGACCGCTACGCCACCGCGGCGACCCTGGAGGACCCGGCCCGCGACATCGCGTACGTCGTCACGGGCGCCGGGTTCGCCGACGGCGTGACCGCCGGCGCGCTGGCGGGTCACTACGGCGCGAACATCTTCCTGACCCCGCGCGACCGCCTCACCGACGACGTGCGCGCCGTCATCGGCTACTACCGCAAGGTCGTCGTCGTGGGCAGCGAGTCGGCCGTCGGGCCGGACGTGATGACGTGGCTGCGGCAGAACACCCGCGCCGAGCTGTCCCGCGTGGGCGGTGCGGACCGCTACGAGACGGCGGCGAACCTCTCCGCGGCGTCGTTCGCCCCGGGCGTGGCGGACGTCGTCATCGCCACGGGGACCGACTACGCCGACGCCCTGGCGGGTTCCGCGGCGGCGGCCTCCGTCGACTCCCCGGTGCTCGTGGTCGAACCCGGTCGTGTCCCGGACAGCGTCCGCGCCGAGCTGGACCGACTGGACCCCGCCCGCATCACCGTGCTGGGCGGTGAGCAGTCGGTCAGCGCCCAGGTGGCCGCCGACCTCGCGCAGTACACCACCGGGGAGGTGCGCCGGGTCGCCGGTGGCGATCGCCACGAGACCTCCGTCGCCGTCAGCCGGGCCTACTTCGGTGCGGGTTCGAGCTGGGTGGAGCTCGCCAGCGGCTCCGCGTGGCCGGACGCCATCACCGCCGGCGCCTCCGCGGGCCGGCGGTCCTCGCCCGTGCTGCTGACCCCGCAGTTCTGCGTTCCGCAGGTGGTCAACCTGGAGATCGAGCGCCTGCAGCCGGAGCAGTTGCAGGCGGTCGGCGGTGACGGCTCGTACTCCGAGGTCGCCGCCAAGCGGACCTCGTGCGGCGCCGGGGAGAAGAAGTACCTGGACGAGTTCGCCCAGCCGGAGGGCAACGCCTCGTACGTGCAGTCGCACGCCACGCTCGACGGGGTGTTCTACCCGCGCGCCGCGGCGTTCTCGACGTACGTGCCCACGAGCACCACGGACATCCGCAACGCCGAGTACCGGGTGTGGGCGATCGGTTCGGGGTACTCGCGGTTCACCGCGGTCGCCGGCGTGGCCGACGGCGTCACCTCGGGCCTGACCGCCAGTGTCGAGGTGTTCGGCGACGAGCGGCTGCTCGGCAGCTACGACGTGGCGGTGGGCGAGCCGGTGAGCATCGACGTCGACGTGCGCGGGGTGAACAACCTCAAGCTCGTCACGACCGCCTCCGACCGCACCGGGAGCGGCGGGGAGAGCGATCACATCGTCTACTTCGGCGACGCAGCGGTCCGCTGACCGCACCCGACCACGCGCAGGGCCCGCACCCCGGAGGGGTGCGGGCCCTGCGCGCGTCCCGGGCAGCACCTATGATCGGCGCCCGCCCGTCCCCAGCAGCAGGAGCCCCACCGTGATCGTCCTCGTCGGCTTCATGGGCGCGGGCAAGACGACCGTGGGCCGCCTGCTCGCCGCCCGCCTGGCGCTGCCCTTCACCGACACCGACCACGTCGTGGAGCAGCGCGAGGGGCGCCCGATCCCGGCCACCTTCACCGCCCTGGGCGAGGAGGGCTTCCGCGACCTGGAGGAGCGGGCCGTCGCCGACGTCCTGGCCGGTCCCGAGGCGGTCGTCTCCCTCGGCGGCGGCGCCTGCGGGCGCGCGGCCACCCGTGAGCGGCTGCGCGCGCACACCGTCGTGCACCTGCGCGTCAGCCTGGAGCAGACCCGCGCGCGCACCGCCGGCGACACGAGCCGCCCGGTCCTGCAGCGTCCCGACCTGCCCGCCCTGCACGCCGCCCGTCAGCTGCTGTACGACGAGGTCGCTACCGTCGCGGTGCCGACGGACGGGCGGACGGCCGAGCAGGTCGCCCGCGACGTCCTGGCGCTGATCGAGCAGCACGCCGAGCAGCACCGCACCGCGCCAGACCCGGAGGACCGATGACCGAGCCCACCCAGCCGACCAGGATCACCGTCCCGGGCGACGCCCCCTACGACGTCCTGGTGGGCCGCGGCCTGCTGGGGGAGCTTCGCGGCCTGCTCGGCGAGAGGGTCGCCAAGGTCCTCGTCGTGCACCCGCGGGCGCTGCGCGCCACCGGCGAGGCGGTGCGCGACGACCTGACCGCCCAGGGCCTGGAGGCGGTCCTGGCGGAGGTGCCCGACGGCGAGGAGGCCAAGAACGCCCAGGTCGCGGCGTTCTGCTGGACGGTGCTGGGCCAGTCCGGCTTCACCCGCTCCGACGCCGTCGTCGGCGTCGGCGGGGGAGCGGTCACCGACCTGGCCGGGTTCGTGGCCGCGACCTGGCTGCGCGGGGTGCGGGTGGTGCACCTGCCCACGACGCTGCTGGCGATGGTGGACGCCGCCGTGGGCGGCAAGACGGGCATCAACACCGCCGAGGGCAAGAACCTCGTCGGCTCCTTCCACCCGCCGGCCGGGGTGCTGTGCGACCTGGACGCCCTGGACACGCTGCCGGCGCACGACCTGCGCGCCGGCATGGCAGAGGTCGTCAAGTGCGGCTTCATCGCCGACCCGCGCATCCTGGAGCTCGTCGAGGCCGACGTGGAGGCGGCCACCGACCCGCGCTCGCCGGTGCTGGCGGAGCTGGTCGAGCGCGCGATCCGGGTCAAGGCGCGCGTGGTCGGGCAGGACCTCAAGGAGTCCGACCTGCGGGAGGTCCTCAACTACGGGCACACCTTCGCCCACGCCGTGGAGCTCGTGGAGCGCTACGAGTGGCGCCACGGCGCAGCGGTCAGCGTGGGCCTGGTGTACGTCGCGGAGCTGGCCCGCATGGCCGGCCGGCTCTCCGACGCCGACGCCGAGCGGCACCGCACGGTGCTCAGCTCCCTGGGGCTGCCCGTCACCTACCGGGGGGACCGCTGGCCGCAGCTGCTGGAGGCCATGAAGCGCGACAAGAAGTCCCGCGGGGCGCTGCTGCGCTTCGTCGTCCTGGACGGCATCGGCCGGCCCTCCCGGCTGGAAGGGCCGGACCCGGCGATGCTGCAGGCCGCCTACGCGCAGATCAGCAGGGACTGACGCTCAAGCGCACGGGGTCGTCGACGGCACCGCCGACACCGAGGAGACGTACCACACGCTGCCGCGCCCTGCGGGGTCGCGCCCGCCCAGGCAGTACCCGCCGGCGTCGGCGAACAGCACCGCCACGTCGCTGACCGGCTCCACCACGCCCAGGGCGGCCGGGTCGGGCGCGTAGGTGCCGTGGGCGTTCCAGAACGCCTCCTGCGCCCCGGCCACCGCGCGCAGGTCCGCCTGCACCCGCTCGTCGGCGGCCTGGACTCGCCCGTTCAAGAAGACGGGGACCGCCACCGAGGCCACCACGCCCGCGGTGGACAGCCCTCCCAGGACGCAGCCGAGGCCGATGAGGACCTTGCCCCAGGTGGGCAGGGGGGTCCGGCCGGGCAGGGGGGCCGCAGGCGCCTGGGCGCCTGCGGTGCCGCGCGCCGCGGGAGCGCCGAACGGCGAAACGGGCGCGCCGAACGGCGACGCGGGCGCACCGGCGCCCGCCGGGCCGGGCACCGCGCCGCGCCGCGGCGTGGCGTAGAAGTCGGCGTCAGGGTCGAGGGAGCCGGGGCGGACGCTGAAGCGCGGGTCACCACCGGGGGAGGACGCGGTCACGAAGGGCTCCTTCGGCACCCCGGGCGCCCGCCTCCAGCCGGCTCACCCGCCCGGTCCGCACCCGTCCGTGCGAGGTGGGCGCCCGCGACGTGCGAGGGGGTGCGACCGGAGCGGGGAGCTCGCCCGCCTCGGTACGATGGCGTCACCACCCCCGCGCCCGGTCCCGGTCCGCGGGACGCGCGGACGACGAGACGGACTGAGAGACGACGTGGCATCGACGAACGACCTGAAGAACGGCACCGTGCTGAACCTCGACGGCAACCTCTGGTCGGTGGTCGAGTTCCAGCACGTCAAGCCCGGCAAGGGCGGCGCCTTCGTGCGGACGAAGCTGAAGAACGTCCTGTCCGGCAAGGTCGTCGACCGCACCTTCAACGCCGGTGCCAAGGTCGAGACCGCGACCGTGGACAAGCGGGACATGCAGTACCTGTACCGCGACGGCGAGGACTTCGTGTTCATGGACTCCTCGACGTACGACCAGATCAACGTCTCGGGCGCCACGGTGGGCGACGCGGCGAACTACATGCTGGAGAGCCAGGAGGTGATCGTCGCCACCCACGAGGGCACCCCGCTGTACGTCGAGCTGCCCACCTCCGTGGTGCTGGAGATCACCTACACCGAGCCCGGCCTGCAGGGCGACCGCTCCACCGGCGGCACCAAGCCCGCCACCGTGGAGACCGGCGCGGAGATCCAGGTGCCGCTGTTCCTGGAGCAGGGCACCAAGGTCAAGGTCGACACCCGCACCGGGGACTACCTCGGCCGCGTGAACTGACGTGGCGGCCCGCCGCAAGGCCCGCCGACGCGCCCTGGAGGTCCTCTTCGAGGCCGACCAGCGCCGCCTGGACCCGCTGGCCGTGCTCAAGGACAAGATCCTGCGGGCGGACCCGCCGGTGGGGGAGTACGCCGTCACGCTCGTCGAGGGCGTGGTCGCCGAGCTGACCCGCATCGACGAGGTGCTCTCCACCTACTCGATGGGCTGGACGGTCGACCGCATGCCCGCGGTGGACCGCGCCGTCCTGCGCATCGGGGTGTGGGAGGTCCTGCACGCCGACGACGTGCCCGACCACGTCGCCATCAGCGAGGCCGTGGAGATCAGCCAGGAGCTGTCCACCGACGAGTCGCCGAAGTTCGTCAACGGCCTCCTCGCGCGCATCGCGGAGCTGAAGGAGACCCTCACCGCCTGAGCGGTCCCGCCGCCGGCGCACCCTGACCGGGTGCGCCGGCGCGCTCCGCTGCCGCTCCGGACGCGCCGGAGCTCATGGCGCGTCAGAGGTCGAGGACCAGGCGCAGCCCTTCGTCGATCCGTCGCAGCTCGTCGGCGCTGACGCGGCCGACGAACTCGCCCAGTCGCTCGGGGTTGATCGGGCGGACGAACTCGCACAGCGCCCTCGTCTCGCGGCCCATCAGCTGCAGCGTGGGGCGGAACAGCTTCTCCTGAGGACCCTCGGACGTGGTCGTCGGAACCGCCAGCCACGTGCTGACGTAGAGGTCGTCGCTCTGGACGATCACCACGTACCGCCGTCCGCGCTGCTCGTGGCCTCGCGCGTCGGTGAGGTCCACGCGGTACACGTCACCACGCACTGAGGTCCCGCAGGTCCGCCTCGACCTCCTGCGCCAGGAGGCGCTCGGCGGGATCGGCCCGGAGCTCCGCCGCCTCGCGGGCTGCCCGTTCGCGCAGGAGCCGCCAGCGGTGCGCCTCCAGCGCCTCCCTGATGAGGGAGTCGAACGTGAGGTGCTCCCGCTCGGCGGTCTCCCGCAAGAGGTCTCTCGTCGCCTTCTGCACCCTGATGGTCGTGCTCGTCGCCTCTGCCACGAGCGGGGAGTCTACTTTTCGTCTACATGGATGTCGACCACGAGGCGCTCCTCCCCGCACGCACGACGGCCCGGCCACCCCTCGCGGGGTGACCGGGCCGTCGTGCGTGCGCAGGAGCCCGCTCAGCCGTGCTCGACGGCGCGGCGGGCGTCCGGGTTGAGCACCCCCCAGGCGATGAACTCGTCGCACAGGGTCGTGGCCGGCACGTCGTAGATGACGGCCAGGGTGCGCAGGTCGTCGGCGCGGATGCTCAGCACCCGGCCGTTGTAGTCGCCGCGCTGGGACTGGATGGTCTTCGCGTAGCGGTCGAGGGGCCCGGCCTTCTCGGCGGGCACCTCCTGGAGCCGCTCGAGGTCGAGCACGAGCCGCGCGGGCGGCTCGGTGCTGCCCTGCGGGGCGCCTTCGGGGAGGAGGGCCGAGACCGGGACCCCGTAGAAGTCCGCGAGCTCGGCGAGCCGCTGGACGGTCACCGCACGGTCGCCGCGCTCGTAGGAGCCGACGACCACGGCCTTCCACCGTCCCTCGGACTTCTCTTCGACGCCGTGCAGGGACAGCCCCTGTTGGGTACGGATCGCGCGGAGGCGCGATCCGAGTGCGCGGGAGTAGTCCGATGCCATACGAGAATGCTCACGGAGCGTGAACACCTTCGTCAAGCTGACCCACCGCGATCCGCCGCTCATCAGGGGATTTCCACCCTCTCGGCACCACCGCTGTTACTCCATGTGAGCGCTTGATCTCACAACGACAGTGCCGACGGCCCCGCGGGGACCCCGGTGCGCCCCCTGTAGGGTGGCGGGGACCGCGGCCCGCTGTGCGGGGCCGTGACAGACGTCCTTTAAGGATCCGTCCGGTGAGGCGGGGAAGGAGGTCGGTGGTGACTGCTGCCCGGCGCGTCCTGCTCGAAGGAGCGGACCTCCAGCGGGCGCTGACGCGCATCGCCCACGAACTGCTCGAGGCCAACAAGGGCCCCGACGACCTCGTCCTGCTGGGCATCCCCCGGCGCGGGGTCCCGCTGGCCCAGCGCCTGGCCGAGCGCATCGCCGAGGTCGAGGGCGCCCGCGTGCCCGTCGGCTCCCTGGACGTCACGATGTACCGCGACGACCTGCGCCGCCACCCCACCCGCGAGCTGCTGCCCACCGAACTGCCCGCCGGCGGCGTCGACGACCGCGTCGTCGTCCTCGTCGACGACGTCCTCTTCTCCGGGCGCACCATCCGCGCCGCCCTCGACGCCCTGTCCGACCTGGGTCGCCCCCGCGCCGTGCGCCTGGCCGTCCTGGTCGACCGCGGCCACCGCGAGCTGCCCATCCGCGCCGACCACGTCGGCAAGAACCTGCCCACCTCCTCCGCCGAGCGCGTCAGCGTCCTGCTCACCGAGACCGACGGCCGCGACGCCGTCGAGATCAGCGCCCCGGCCCCCTCGAGCGGGGAGGGCGCGCAGTGATCCCCCACCTGCTCTCCGCCGCGGACCTGGACCGCGACGGCGCCGTGCGCGTGCTCGACGTCGCCGAGCAGATGGCCGCCACCCAGCGCCGCGAGATCAAGAAGCTGCCCACGCTGCGCGGGCGCACCGTGGTCAACCTCTTCTTCGAGGACTCCACCCGCACCCGCACCTCCTTCGAGGCCGCCGCCAAGCGCCTGTCCGCGGACGTCATCAACTTCTCCGCCAAGGGCTCCAGCGTCTCCAAGGGCGAGTCCCTGAAGGACACCGCCCTGACGCTGGAGGCCATGGGCGCCGACGCCGTCGTGGTGCGCCACCCCGCCTCCGGCGCCCCGCACCGCCTGGCGCACGCCGGCTGGTCGCGCAGCGCCGTGGTCAACGCCGGCGACGGCACCCACGAGCACCCCACCCAGGCCCTGCTGGACGCCTACACCGTGCGCCGGCACCTGCGCCCCGGCCCCGGCGGGCACGGGGTGGGCGAGGACCTGCGCGGGGTGCGCGTGACGATCGTCGGCGACGTCCTGCACTCGCGGGTCGCCCGCTCCAACGTCCTGCTGCTGCACACCCTGGGCGCGCACGTCACGCTCGTGGCACCGCCCACCCTGCTGCCCGTCGGCGTGGACGCCTGGCCCTGCGAGGTCTCCCACCACCTCGACGACGCGCTGCGCACCGGCGCGCCGGACGCGGTGATGATGCTGCGCGTGCAGGCCGAGCGCATGACCACCACCGGCGGCGGCTTCTTCCCCTCCGCGCGCGAGTACAGCCGCCGCTACGGCCTGGACCGCCGCCGCGCGGCCCTGCTGCCCGAGCACGCCGTCGTCATGCACCCGGGGCCGATGAACCGCGGCCTGGAGATCTCCGCCGACGCCGCCGACAGCCCCCGCTCCACCATCGTGGAGCAGGTCGGCAACGGCGTCGCCGTCCGCATGGCCGTGCTCTACCTGCTGCTGGCCGGCGAGACGCCGGCCGGCCGGACCCCCGGAGGCGACTCGTGAGCACCACCCTGGTCACCGGCGCGCGCCCCCTCGGCGGCGAGCCCACCGACCTGCTGCTGCGCGACGGCACCATCGCCGAGGTCGGCACCGGCCTGACCGCCCCCGAGGGCGCCGACGTCGTCGACGCCACCGGCCTGATCGCCCTGCCCGGCCTGGTGGACCTGCACACCCACCTGCGCGAACCGGGCCGCGAGGACGCCGAGACCGTCGCCTCCGGCACCCGCGCAGCCGCCCGCGGCGGCTACACCGCCGTGTTCGCCATGGCCAACACCTTCCCCGTCGCCGACACCGCCGGCGTCGTGGAGCAGGTCCAGCGCCTGGGCGAGCAGGCCGGCTGGGCGCAGGTGCAGCCCGTGGGCGCCGTCACCACCGGCCTGGCCGGGCAGCAGCTCGCCGAGCTGGGCGCCATGGCCGACTCCGCCGCGGCCGTGCGCGTCTTCTCCGACGACGGGCACTGCGTCGCCGACGCCGTCCTGATGCGCCGCGCCCTGGAGTACGTGCGCGCCTTCGACGGGGTCATCGCCCAGCACGCCCAGGAACCGCGCCTGACCGAGGGCGCGCAGATGAACGAGGGCGTCGTCTCCTCCGTGCTGGGCCTGCGCGGCTGGCCCAGCGTCGCCGAGGAGGCGATCATCGCCCGCGACGTCCTGCTCGCCGACCACGTCGGTTCCCGCCTGCACGTGTGCCACCTGTCCACCGCCGGCTCCGTGGAGATCGTGCGCTGGGCCAAGGCGCGCGGCGTGCGGGTCACCGCCGAGGTCACCCCGCACCACCTGCTGCTCACCGACGAGCTGGTGCGCGGCTACGACCCCGTCTACAAGGTGAACCCGCCGCTGCGCACGCAGGCCGACGTGGAGGCCGTGCGCGAGGGCCTGGCCGACGGCACCATCGACGTCGTCGCCACCGACCACGCCCCCCACCCCGTGGAGGCCAAGGACTGCGAGTGGGCCGCCGCCGCCATGGGCATGACGGGCCTGGAGACCGCCCTGTCGGTCGTGCAGCACGCGATGGTCGACACCGGCCTGCTCACCTGGGCCGAGCTCGCCGACCGCACGGCGTTCGCCCCCGCCCGCATCGGCCACCTCACCGGGCAGGGCGAGCCGCTGGCCCCCGGCAGCGCCGCGAACCTCGTCCTGCTCGACCCCGCCGCCCGCTGGACGGTCGACCCCGCCGCGATGGCCACCGCCGGGCGCAACTCGCCCTTCCGGGGCCTGGAGCTGCCCGGCCGGGTGGTCGCGACGTTCCTGCGCGGGCGCCCCACCGTCCTGGACGGGCAGCTCGTCCCGCGCGACGCCGAGGAGGCGCGACCGTGAAGTTCATCGGGACCCTCGTCCTGATCGTGGCCCTGCTGCTGCTGTGGCGGATGATGTTCACCGGCTACCGCGGCCGGGCGCTGCGGCAGAAGAGCCTGCCGCGCCCGATCGGCTCCAAGGACTGGCAGGGTCTGCGCGACGCGATCGAGGGCGTCTACGTGTCCACCACCGACGCGGAGAACTCCCTGGACCGCATCGCCGCCCACGGCCTGGGCACCCGCAGCGCCGTCGCGCTCGGGTTCGTCGACGAGGGCGTGGGGTTCCTGCGCCAGGGCGCCCGCTCCTTCGTGGTGCCGGCGCGGGACATCGTCGGCGTCGGGCACGGGCCCGGCATGGTCGGCAAGTGGGTGGGCCGCGCCGACGGCCTGGTGGTGCTGCGCTGGCGGCTGGGCGACCGCGTGGTCGACACCGGCGTCAAGCCGCGCCACGCGGCCGAGGGGGCGAGGTTCGCCGAGCAGGTGGAGGACCTGGTGCGCAGGACGCGCCGGGAGACGAACGACGGAGGTGCGCAGTGAGCGAGGCGACCACGCAGGTGCGGGGCGGTCGGGTCCCGGCGGTCCTGGTGCTGGAGGACGGCCGCAGCTTCCGCGGCCAGGCGTACGGGCGCGTCGGCGAGACCGTGGGCGAGGCCGTGTTCTCCACCGGCATGACCGGGTACCAGGAGACCCTCACCGACCCCAGCTACCACCGCCAGGTCGTCGTCATGACGGCCCCGCACGTGGGCAACACCGGGTACAACGACGAGGACGAGGAGTCCGCGCGCATCTGGGTCGCCGGGTACGTCGTGCGCGACCCCGCCCGCGTGCCGTCGAACTGGCGCTCGCAGCGCACCCTGGACGCCGAGCTGGACGCGCAGGGCGTGGTGGGCATCAGCGGCGTGGACACCCGCGCCCTGACCCGGCACCTGCGCGAGCGCGGGGCCATGAAGGTCGGCGTCTTCTCCGGCGAGGCCGCCGAGCGCCCCGCCGCCGAGCTGCTGCAGGCCGTGCGCAGCGCCCCGGAGATGACCGGCACGGACCTCGCCTCGCTGGTCAGCACCCCCGAGCCGTACACGGTGCCCGCCGTCGGCGAGCGGCGCTTCACGGTCGCCGCGGTGGACCTGGGCATCAAGTCCATGACGCCGCAGCGCCTGGCCGAGCGCGGCGTGGAGGTCACCGTGCTGCCCTCCACCGCCTCGCTGGAGCAGGTGCTCACCTCCGGCCCGGACGGCACCGCCCCCGACGGGGTGTTCTTCTCCAACGGCCCCGGCGACCCCGCCGCCGCCACTCACGAGATCGAGGTCCTGCGCGGCGTCCTGGAGCGGCGCATCCCCTTCTTCGGGATCTGCTACGGCAACCAGCTCCTCGGCCGCGCCCTCGGCTACGGCACCTACAAGCTCAAGTACGGCCACCGCGGCATCAACCAGCCCGTCATGGACCTGGCCACCCGCAAGGTCGAGGTCACCGCCCACAACCACGGCTTCGCCGTCGACGGCACGGCCGGCGAGGTGCGCGAGACCCCGTACGGGCGCGCCGAGGTCAGCCACGTCGGCCTCAACGACGGCGTCGTGGAGGGGCTGCGCTGCCTGGACGCCCCGGCCTTCAGCGTGCAGTACCACCCCGAGGCGGCGGCCGGCCCGCACGACGCCTCCTACCTGTTCGACCGGTTCCTCGCCCTGATGCAGGGCACCCCCGCCGCGCAGCTCGTGGACGACACGGGCGTGGCGGACACCACCGAGAACACCACCGAGAAGGACGCCTGATGCCCCGCCGCACCGACATCTCCTCGGTCCTCGTCATCGGTTCCGGCCCGATCGTCATCGGCCAGGCCGCCGAGTTCGACTACTCCGGCACCCAGGCGTGCCGGGTGCTCAAGGCCGAGGGCCTGCGGGTGGTCCTGGTGAACTCCAACCCCGCGACGATCATGACGGACCCGGAGATGGCCGACGCCACCTACGTCGAGCCCATCACCCCCGCCGTCGTCGAGGCCATCATCGCCAAGGAGAAGCCCGACGCCCTGCTGGCGACCCTGGGCGGGCAGACCGCGCTGAACACCGCCATCGCGCTGTTCGAGTCCGGGGCGCTGGACAGGCACGGTGTCGAGCTCATCGGCGCCGACGTCGACGCCATCAAGCTCGGCGAGGACCGCCTGCTGTTCAAGGGCGTCGTGGAGCGCTGCGGCGCCGAGTCCGCCCGCAGCCACCTGTGCCACTCCATGGACGAGGTCCTCGCCGCCGCCGAGGACCTCGGCTACCCCGTCGTGGTGCGCCCCAGCTTCACCATGGGCGGCCTGGGTTCCGGCTTCGCCTACGACGAGGCCGACCTGCGCCGCATCGCCGGGCAGGGCCTGCACCACTCCCCGGTGACCGAGGTGCTCCTGGAGGAGTCGATCCTCGGCTGGAAGGAGTACGAGCTGGAGCTCATGCGCGACCGCGCCGACAACGTCGTGGTCGTCTGCTCCATCGAGAACTTCGACCCCATGGGCGTGCACACCGGCGACTCCATCACCGTCGCCCCGGCCATGACGCTGACCGACCGCGAGTACCAGCGCATGCGCGACATCGGCATCGCCGTCATCCGCGAGGTCGGCGTGGACACCGGCGGCTGCAACATCCAGTTCGCCGTCAACCCCGCCGACGGCCGCATCATCGTCATCGAGATGAACCCGCGCGTGTCGCGCTCGTCCGCCCTGGCGTCCAAGGCGACCGGGTTCCCCATCGCCAAGATCGCCGCCAGGCTGGCCGTCGGGTACACCCTCGACGAGATCCCCAACGACATCACCGAGTCCACCCCGGCCAGCTTCGAGCCGACCCTGGACTACGTCGTGGTCAAGGTGCCGCGGTTCGCGTTCGAGAAGTTCCCCGCGGCCGACCCGACGCTGACGACCACCATGAAGAGCGTCGGCGAGGCCATGGCCCTGGGCCGCAACTTCACCGAGGCGCTGCAGAAGGCCCTGCGCAGCACCGAGAAGCGCGGAGCCGCCTTCAGCTGGGCCGGTGACCCGGGCGACCTGCGCGAGCTGCTGCAGCGGGTGCGCCAGCCCACCGACGAGCGCATCGGCCTGGTCATGCGGGCCATCCGCGCCGGCGCCACCCCCGCGGAGCTGTTCGAGGCCACCAGGATCGACCCGTGGTTCCTGGACCAGCTGTTCCTGCTCGACGAGATCGCCGTGGAGGTCCGCGAGGCCGACGAGCTGACCGCCGAGCTGCTGCGGCACGCCAAGCGGCACGGGTTCTCCGACGCCCAGATCGGCGAGCTGCGCCACATGGACGAGGCCGTCGTGCGCGGCGTGCGGCACGCGCTGGGCGTGCGCCCCGTCTACAAGACCGTCGACACCTGCGCCGCGGAGTTCGCCGCCACCACGCCGTACCACTACTCCAGCTACGACGAGGAGGACGAGACCCGCCCCCGCGAGAAGCCGGCGATCGTCATCCTCGGCTCCGGCCCGAACCGCATCGGTCAGGGCGTGGAGTTCGACTACTCCTGCGTGCACGCCAGCTTCGCGCTGCGCGACGCCGGGTTCGAGACCGTCATGGTCAACTGCAACCCCGAGACGGTCTCCACCGACTACGACACCTCCGACCGGCTGTACTTCGAACCGCTGACCCTGGAGGACGTGCTGGAGGTCGTGCACGCCGAGACGCGCTGCGGCCCCGTCGCCGGCGTCATCGTGCAGCTCGGCGGGCAGACCCCGCTGGGCCTGGCGGCGAAGCTGGAGGAGGCCGGCGTCCCGATCATCGGCACCTCCCCGGCCGCCATCGACCTCGCCGAGGAGCGCGGCGCGTTCGGGCGGGTGCTGGAGCAGGCGGGCCTGCTGGCGCCCAAGCACGGCACCGCGTCCTCGTTCGCCCGGGCCAAGGAGATCGCCGCCGGCATCGGCTACCCGGTGCTGGTGCGCCCCAGCTACGTCCTCGGCGGGCGCGGCATGCAGATCGTCTACGACGAGGCGTCGCTGGAGGAGTACATGGCCACCGCGACCGAGGTCTCGCCCGAGCGGCCCGTGCTCGTGGACCGCTTCCTCGACGACGCCGTCGAGATCGACGTCGACGCCCTCTTCGACGGCGAGGAGATGTACCTCGGCGGGATCATGGAGCACATCGAGGAGGCCGGCATCCACTCCGGCGACTCCGCGTGCGTCATCCCGCCGCCCACCCTGGGCGGCGCCGAGCTGGAGCGGGTGCGCCGCGCCACCGAGGCCATCGCGCGCGGCGTGGGCGTGCGGGGACTGCTCAACGTCCAGTTCGCCCTGGCCGCCGGGGTGCTGTACGTGCTCGAGGCCAACCCGAGGGCCTCGCGGACCGTGCCGTTCGTCTCCAAGGCCACCGGTGTGCCGCTGGCCAAGGCCGCCGCCCGCCTGATGGCCGGCACCCCGATCCGCGAGCTGCGCGCCGAGGGCCTGCTGCCCGCCCGCGGCGACGGCGGCGTGCTGCCGCCCGAGTCGCCGGTCTCCGTGAAGGAGGCCGTGCTGCCCTTCGCGCGGTTCCGCACCGCCGACGGGCAGGTCGTGGACACCCTGCTGGGCCCGGAGATGCGTTCCACCGGCGAGGTCATGGGGATCGACGCGGACTTCCCGACCGCGTTCGGCAAGGCCCAGACGGCCGCCTACGGCGGGCTGCCCACCACCGGCACGGTGTTCATCTCCGTCGCCGACCGCGACAAGCGGGCCATGATCTTCCCCGTCAAGCGCCTGGCCGACCTCGGTTTCGACCTGCTGGCCACCGAGGGCACCGCCGCGGTGCTGCGCCGCAACGGCATCGCCTCCACCGTCGTGCGCAAGCGCTCGGAGGGCACCGGGGAGCACGGCGAGCTGACGATCGTCGGGCAGATCGCCGCCGGGCAGGTCGCGATGGTCGTCAACACCCCGTCGGGGAACCAGGCCCGCGCCGACGGGTACGAGATCCGCGCGGCCTCCACGGCGGTCGGCGCCCCGATCATCACCACCGTGCAGGAGCTGTCCGCGGCGGTGCAGGCCATCGAGGCGCTGCGGGCCGGGCACGGAACCTCCGTCGCATCGCTGCAGGAGCACACGGCGGCCCTGGCCGCCGCCTGGGACGGGTTCCGCGCGTGAGGGGGGCGGGGGAGCGGTTCGGGGCACGCCTGGCCGCCGCCGTCGCCGAGCACGGTCCGCTGTGCGTCGGCGTCGACCCCCACGCCCCGCTGCTGTCGGCGTGGGGGGGGGGGGCCCCCCCCCCCCCCGGGGCCCGCGGCCGCGCCCCCCCCCCCCACCCACCCCCCCCCCCCCCCCCCCCCCCCCCCCCCCCCGCCCCCGCCAT
>NZ_JBJLSE010000042.1:0-32742 GCF_050871845.1 Kineococcus arenarius subsp. arenarius | reverse complement strand
CACCCCGGCCCGAGGGCGGCCTCGCGGGGGCCCCCCGGGCCCGCGTGCCCCGCAGCCCGGCGGGGGGGGGGGGGGGGTGTCGCGGGAGCAGATCAGTGCTGGGTGAGCCAGCCGTAGGGGGCGGCCAGCTCGTCGGCCGCCTCCGGGCCCCACGTGCCCGCCTCGTACGGGTGCAGCTCCCCGCGCTGCTGCAGCAGCGGCGTCACCACCCGCCACGCGTCGCGCAGACCCGCGGAGGTGGTGAACAGCGCCCGGTCGCCGATCAGGACGTCGCGCAGCAGCGCCGCGTACGGCGGCAGCGGCTCCGCGTCGGGGAGCTCGGCCAGGTCCAGGTGCAGCTTGCCCGGCACGAGGTCGTCGGAGACGCCGGGGCGGCGGGCGGTCACACCCGCCCACACGGTGCCGTTGCCGGACAGCGTGAACGTGATCGTCTCCGGCTCGTCCGTGCGCTCCCCCGCGCCGTGCTGCAGCGAGGTCGGCGGCCGCAGCACGAGGGTGACGTGCTGGTGGGACTCGGCCAGCTTCTTGCCGGTGCGCAGCACGAACGGCACGCCGCGCCAGCGGTCGTTGTCCACCCACACGCGCGCCGCCACGAACGTGTCGGTGCCCGACTCGTCGTCGACGTGCTCGAGGTGGCGGTAGCCGCTGGACTGCCCCAGGACCACCTCGGCCGGGTCGATGGGCCGGAAGGACCCCAGCACCGCCTCGCGCGCCTCCTGCAGCGCGTCCGGGCCCGGGCCCGACGGCGGCTCGGCCGCGACCTCCGCGGCCACCTGCAGCAGGTGGGTGACGAGCATGTCCAGCGTGGCGCCGGTGGCGTCGTAGAACTGGGCGCGCTCGTCCACCCCGAGGGTCTCGGGCACGTCGATCTGCACCTGCGCGACGTGCTCGGCGCTCCACACCTGCTCGAACAGCCGGTTGGCGAAGCGCAGCACGTGCAGCTGCTGGGTCGCCTCCTTGCCGAGGAAGTGGTCGATGCGGAAGACCTGCTCCTCGTCGAAGACCGACTGCACCAGTGCGTCGAGCTCCTCGAACGACTCCGGGGAGGTGCCGTACGGCTTCTCGTAGACCACGCGCGAGCCCTCGGCCAGGCCGTGGGCGGCGATGGCGCGGGTGTAGTCGTCGAACGTCGACGGCGGCAGCGCCAGGTAGTGCACCAGCTGCGCGTCCTCGCCGAGCTCACCGCGGGCCGTCGCCAGCACGTCCAGGAGCTCACCGGGGTCGGACTCGCTGAACCCGCCGCCGGCGAAGCGCAGCCCCGCCGCCACCTGCTCCAGGACGCGCTCGTCCAGGTCCTTGCCGAACTCGCGCAGCCCGTCGACGACGTGGCTGCGGTAGTCGTCGTCGCTCATCGCCCTGCGGCCGCTGCCGATCAGCGTCCACCGCTCGGGCAGCAGCCCGGCCTTCGCCAGCGCCGCGAACCCCGGCATGACCAGCCGCTTGGCCAGGTCGCCGGTGGCGCCGTACAGGACGAAGACGGTCGGGACCTCCTGGTGCCGCTCGCTCACCGCTGCCTCCCCGCTCTCCCGCTCCGCCTCAGGACCACGCGTGCTCGGCGCCGTCGCCGGCCCACTCCACGTGGAAGGAGCCGTCGCGGTCGATGCGCTTGTAGGTGTGCGCGCCGAAGAGGTCGCGCAGCCCCTGCACCAGCGCCGCCGACGAGCGCGGCCGGCGCAGCCCGTCGTAGTACGCCAGCGCGGAGGAGAACCCGGGCGCGGGGATGCCGTGCGCCACCGAGTGCTGCACGACGCGGCGCCACGCCTCCTGGCCGTTCGCCACGGCCTCGGCGAAGTACGGGTCCAGCAGCAGGGAGGGCAGGTCGGGGCGGGCGGCGTAGGCGTCCTTGATCCGGTCGAGGAACTTCGCGCGGATGATGCACCCGCCGCGCCAGATCGTCGCCATGGCGCCCGGGTCGATGCCCCAGCCGTACTCGTCGGAGCCCGCCTTGATCATGTCGAAGCCCTGGGCGTAGGCGACGACCTTCGACGCGTACAGCGCCGCGCGCACGTCGTCGACGAACGCGTCCGCGTCGCCCTCGGCGACGAACGGGGCCTCCTCCGCCGGGCCCGGCAGCACGCCCTGGGCGGCCTTGCGCTGCTCGGCGTGCCCGGACAGGGCGCGGGCGAAGACGGCCTCGGCGATGCCGGAGACGGGGGTGCCCAGGTCGAGGGCGGTCTGCACCGTCCAGCGGCCGGTGCCCTTCTGCTCGGCCTCGTCCAGGATGACGTCGACCAGCGCGACGCCGTCCTGCGTGGGGTCGTCCTTGGCGAGCACCTGCGCGGTGATCTCGATGAGGAAGGACTCCAGGTCCCCGGAGTTCCAGGAGGTGAACACCTCGGCGAGCTGCTGGGGGGTGCGGCCCAGGCCGTGGCGCAGCAGGTCGTACGCCTCGGCGATGAGCTGCATGTCGGCGTACTCGATGCCGTTGTGGACCATCTTCACGAAGTGGCCGGCGCCGTCGGGGCCGACGTGGGTGGAGCAGGGGGTGCCGTCCACCGAGACGGCGATGTCGGCGAGGATCGGGCCGAGCTTGGCGTAGGAGTGCTCCGAGCCGCCCGGCATGATCGACGGGCCCAGCAGCGCGCCCTCCTCGCCGCCGGAGACGCCCACGCCGGCGAAGTGGATGCCCTTCTCGCGCAGCGCGGCCTCGCGGCGGCGGGTGTCGGCGAAGTGGGCGTTGCCGGCGTCGACGATGATGTCGCCCTCGCTCAGCAGCGGCGCCAGCTCGTCGATGACGGCGTCGGTGGGGCCGCCGGCCTTCACCATGACGATCACGGTGCGGGGGGACTCCAGGGAGTCGACGAACTCCTGCGCCGAGTACCCGGGCACGAAGGTGCCCTCGTGCCCGAACTCCTCCACCAGGGCCTTCGTCCGGGCGTCGGTGCGGTTGTGCACCGCGGTCACGTACCCGTGCCGGGCGATGTTGCGGGCGAGGTTGCGCCCCATCGTCGCCAGGCCCGTCACACCGATCTGGGCCTTCACCTGCTCGGCCGCCTGCTGCGTGGTCTCGGTCACCCGCGGGAGTCTTCCACGGCCGGCGCGCGCCCCATCACCCCCCGGCGCCCCCCGGCGTGACGGGGGGGAAAACTCTTCCTCACGGCGCCGCGCCGGCCCGGTGAGGACCGACGGCCGCGCACCCGCCCGCGCGGCGCGACCGCCGCGCACCTGAGAAGCTGGTGGGGCCCCGGACGTCGAAGCAGCGGCGCACGCCCGAGCACACCAGGACGAGGAAGCCGTGAGCGCCCGCACCACTCCCCCCGGTCCCCCCGGTCCCCCCGGACGCCCCGGGCGGCGCCGCCCGCCGCCGCGGCGGATCGCCCAGTTCCTCGTCGGCCTGGCGATGTGCGCGGCCGGCGTGTGGGGCTCGCTGCAGGTGCACCTCGGCGTGGCGTCCTGGGACGTCCTGCACGCCGGTGTCGCCGACCGCACCGGCCTGTCCTACGGCACCGTCGTGGCGGGGGTGGGGGTGCTGGTGGTCCTGGTGTCCCTGCTGCTGGGCGTGCGCCCGCGGCTGGGCACCCTGGTCAACGTGGTGGCGATCGCGGTCACGCTGGACGCCCTGCTGGCCTCGTCGTGGCTGGACGGGCTGGGTTCGGCGCCCACGGCGGTGCGCGTGGCGGTGCTGGCGGCCTCGGTGCTCTGCCTGGGGTTCGGCGGCGCCCTCTACATCGGCGCCGGGCTGGGCAGCGGCCCGCGCGACAGCCTCATGGTGGCGTGCCACCTGCGCGGCTGGCCGGTGGGCCGCTCCCGCGCCCTCATCGAGGTGGGGGTGCTGGTGGTGGGCTGGCTGCTCGGCGGGCCCGTCGGGGTGGGCACCGTGGTGCTGGCGCTGGCCCTGGGGCCGGTCACGCAGTTCGCGTTCCGGGTGCTGCGGCAGTCCCCCGGCGCGGGCACCTGAGCGCGGCGGCGGCAGCGCCCGCGCTCAGGGCCGCCGGCCGGCCTTGACGACGAGGACGGGCACGTCCGAGCCGAGGATGATCCGTTGTGCCGTGCTGCCCAGGAGGAACTTCCCCACGGGCGAGCGCCGCCGGGTCCCGACGACGACGAGCTCGGCCCCCGAGCCCGGCACGGCGTCGAGCAGGGCGTCCACCGGTTCCTGGTGCTCGGGGCGCCGCAGCACCTCGACCGACGCCGGCGCCGGGTCGAGGCCGGCCACCGCGCGCCGGGCCGCCTCGCCGTGGTCG
This sequence comes from Kineococcus arenarius subsp. arenarius, assembly GCF_050871845.1. Lineage (NCBI taxonomy): Bacteria > Bacillati > Actinomycetota > Actinomycetes > Kineosporiales > Kineosporiaceae > Kineococcus > Kineococcus arenarius. The sequence continues at coordinate 28,558 of NZ_JBJLSE010000042.1, read as the reverse complement.
TCGTGGGCGGTCAGGTCGAGCACCGCCAGCGGCAGGTCGCGCAGCCGCGCCTCGGCGGCACCGCGCTCCAGCGCCGCAGCGCCCTCGTCGGTGCCCGACCAGCCCACGAGGACCGCCACCGCCACCACTCCCTCTCCACCACCTGACCCGCGACCGGCACGAGCGTCCGGCCTGCGCGACGAGCGCCGCGGGCGGGCGCCGCGCGGCACCCCCGCGGGTATCGTGCGCGCTCGGACGCCGGACGGCTACACGTCGTGTCCGCGTCCGCGTCCGCACCACCACGTCCCGGCAGGGCGTGAGCCGCTCGACGAGGAGGGTCTCGTGCACAAGCGCGTCAAGGGCGTCCTGGGGGTGGCGCTGCTGGTCCCGCTCGTGGGGGCGGCGGCCTGGGACGCCCGCAGCACGGGGACGCTGTCCGGGGCCCGCACCGGCCTGACGATCATCGCCCCCGCCTCGCCGGGCGGCGGCTGGGACACCCTGGCCCGTCAGCTGCAGGCGGCCATGCGCGAGGCCGACGTCGTCACCAACCCCCAGGTGGTCAACGTCCCCGGCGCCGCGGGCACCATCGGGCTGGCCCAGCTGCAGGAGATGGAGGGCCAGGGCGACGTGCTCATGGTCACCGGCACCGTCATGGTCGGTGGCGTCGAGATCAACGACAGCCCCGTCGGCATCGACGACGTCACGCCGATCGCCCGCACGACCGACGACTACGAGATCGTCGTGGTGCCCGCCGACTCCCCGCTGCGGTCCGTGGACGACCTCGTGGCCGCCTGGCAGCAGGACCCGGGAGCCGTGGCCGTCGGCGGCGGCTCCCTCGGCGGCACCGACCAGCTCCTCGCCGCGCAGCTCGCCCTCGCCGTCGGCGTGCCGGCCACGGAGGTCAACTACATCGCCTACTCCGGTGGTGGCGAGGCGATCCAGGCGCTGCTGTCCGGCGCCAGCGACGTGGGCATCAGCGGCTACAACGAGTTCGCCGACCAGATCGAGGCCGGGGAGCTGCGCGCCCTGGCCGTCTCGGCGCCCGAGCCGCAGCCCGAGCTCGGCATCCCGACGCTCTACGAGCTCGGCTACGACGTCCACCAGGGCAACTGGCGCGGCCTGCTGGCGCCGCCCGGCCTGACCGACGAGGAGCGCCGGGAGCTGACCGACATCGTCACCGAGACCCTCGCCACGCCGGAGTGGGAGGAGACCCTCGAACGCAACCGGTGGGTCGACAGCGAGCTCGTCGGCGAGGAGCTGACCACCTTCATCGACGAGGAGGTCGCCCGCATCCAGGCGATCCTCGAGGAGGCCGGCCTGTGAGCCCCTCCTCCCCGCCCGACGCCCCGACCGAGCCGTCCGGCTCGCCGGCCGGCGGCTCGACGGCCCTGCCGCCGGCGGCACCGGAACCCTCGCGCGGGTCGTTCGCCATGGCGGCCGTCGTCACGGGCTTCGCGCTGTACCTGACGTACGGGCTCGTCGTCATGGACGCCAACGAGGGCGGCGACGGCGGGCCCGGTCCGCGGTTCTTCCCCGTGCTGGTGCTCGTCCTCGCCTGGGTGGTCGCGGTCGGGCTCGCCCTCGACGCGGTGCGCGAGCGCCGCCGCGCGCGCTCGCGGGGCGCCGCCCCGGGGGGCGGGGCGGGAGCCGGCGACGACCGGCCCACCGCCCCCACCGACTGGCGCGCGGTGGCGCTGGTCGCCGGCACCTTCGCCGTCTTCACCGCCGTGCTCGTGCCGCTGGGCTGGCTGATCGCCGGGACCTGGCTGTTCTGGGGCACGGCGCAGGCGCTGGGCAGCCGGCGCCGCCTGTTCGACCTCGGCGTGGCCCTCGCCGTCGCGTCCGTCGTGCAACTGGCCTTCGGGGCGGGTCTCGGCCTGAACCTGCCCGCCGGTCTGCTGGCCCTCTAGGAAGGACTCCCCGTGGACGCCCTCGCGGACCTCGCCGGCGGTTTCTCGACCGCCCTCTCCCCGGTGAACCTCCTCTGGGTGTTCCTCGGGGCCCTGCTCGGCACGGCCGTCGGCGTCCTGCCGGGCCTCGGTTCCTCCATGGCGGTGGCCCTGCTGCTGCCCGTGACGTTCGCGCTCGACCCGACCGGTGCGCTGATCATGTTCGCCGGCGTCTACTACGGCGGGCTCTTCGGCGACTCGATCACCGGCATCCTGCTCAACACCCCGGGCAACTCCTCGGCGATCGCCGCCACCTTCGAGGGGCACCGGATGGCCCTCGACGGGCGCGCGGCGCAGGCGCTCGCGACGTCGGCGATCGGCGCCTTCACCGGTGGCCTCATCGCGACGTGCGTCGTCGCCCTCGGCGCACCCGTGTTCGCGAGCCTCGCCTCGGCGTTCGGCCCGGCCGAGTTCTTCGCCCTGACGGCGTTCGCCTTCGTCGCGACGGCCTTCGTCGTCGCCGACTCGCCCCTGAAGGGCCTGGCGGCGCTCGTCATCGGCTTCACCGTCGGCATCATCGGCATCGACACCCAGACCGGCACCGTCCGGTACACGCTGGGGGTCCCGCAGCTGTTCGACGGCGTCGGCATCGTCGTGATCACGGTCGGCCTCCTGGCCCTCGGCGAGGTGCTGCACGTCGCGTCCCGGTCGCGGTGGCACAGCGGGGACCGGCTGGTCGGCGTGAAGGGACGCCCCTTCCTGTCGCGCGCGGAGTTCCGCGAGGCGCTGCCCGCGTGGCTGCGCGGCACGGCCTTCGGCGTGCCCTTCGGCGTCATCCCGGTCGGCGGCTCGGAGGTGCCGACCTTCCTGGCCTACGGGACGGAGCGGCGCCTGGACGCGCGCCGGCGCGAACCGAAGTTCGGCCGAGGAGCCATCCGCGGCGTCGCCGGCCCGGAAGCGGCGGGCAACGCGACGGCCGGCACCGCCATGGGCGCGCTGCTGGCGCTGGGTCTGCCGACGTCGGCCACCGCGGCGATCCTGCTGGGTGCCTTCCAGCAGTTCGGCATCCAGACCGGGCCCCTGCTGTTCCAGCGCGCCGGCGACCTCGTGTGGGCGCTCATCGCGAGCCTGTTCATCGGCTTGTTCGTGCTGCTGCTGCTGAACCTGCCGTTCGCGCCGCTGTGGGCGCGGCTGCTGCTCATCCCCCGCCAGTACCTGTACGCGGGCATCGCCGTCTTCGCCGGTCTCGGGATCTACGCCTCCGCCGGCTCGGTCGTCGACCTCGTGCTGCTGCTCCTGCTCGGCCTGCTCGGCTTCCTCATGCGGCGCCACGACGTCCCGCTGGCACCCGTGCTCATCGCGGTGATCCTCGGCCCGCTCGCGGAGACCAACCTGCGCAACACCCTCGCCATCAGCCAAGGCGACCCGGCGGCGCTGGTCTCCAGCCCCGTGACGGTCGCCATCTACGTGCTGCTCGCGGTGTCCGTGGCGCTGGCCGTGCTGGGTCAGGTGCGGCGGCGGCGCGGCGCCGACGTCTGACCCCCGCCCACGGGTGCGGGGAGGCGTCAGTCCTCGGCGGCGGGTTCCTGCGCCGGACGCGGCGGCCGGCGGGGGACCACGGTGCCGTCCAGCGGCAGGCGGCGGATCGCCACGCCCCTGGCCTTGCGGCGGTTGGCCGCGGCGAGGCGCTCGCTGAGCAGGATCGCCCGGCGCAGAGCCCGGCCCGGGGGGTCGGGCACCGGCTCCGGTCCTCCTGGCACAGCCCGCCTCCCCGTCCTCCCGCGGCGCCGTCCGTGTCGCCGCGTCGTCGCACCCCCCGGGGGCGCTGGTGGCCCGGGGGAACGTCCTGTGTAGCCCACCGGTCCCCGCCGTGCCACCGCGACGGCGCGCACGGCCGCCGCGCTGCACGCACCGTGCCGGAACCGCCACGGTGGGGTGCCGGAACCGTCGGGATCAGCCCCGTGTGACTGGGGTGGGCGGGTGCGGCGGCACGCGGTTCGGCCCGGCCTCGGCGGGCCGCGGACGGTCCAGCGGGTGCAGGCGCACCGCGACGAGCGCCACGTCGTCGTCGTGCCCGGCGGGCACCAGCCGGGCCAGCAGCTCGTCGCACAGCGCCTCCAGCTCCAGGTGCCCCAGCTCCGCGACCGCGTCCTGCAGGTGCGTGAGCCCGTCCTCCAGGGACGTGCCGCGGCGCTCCACGAGGCCGTCGGTGTACAGCAGCAGCGTCGAGCCGCGGTCCACGGTGATGGCCGCGTCGGAGCGCCGGGTGGTGGGGTCCACGCCCAGCAGCAGCTGCGCGGGGTGCGCCGCCAGGGCGCTGACCGTGCCGTCGGGGGCCAGCAGCACCGGCGGCAGGTGCCCGGCGCTGGACCAGCGCAGCCGGGTCACGTCCCGGTCGCGCTCGTCGAGGACCTGCTCCAGGCGGGCCACGAGGGCGGTGGCGGTGGTGTCCACGGCCAGGCCCAGCATGGTGGCGTCCAGGCTGGTCAGGACCGTGGCCGGGCCGGTGCCGCTGGAGTACGCGATGCCGCGCAGCAGGCTGCGCACCTGGCTCATCGCGGCCGCGGCCTCGATGTCGTGGCCCATGACGTCGCCGATGACGAGGACCGTCGCCCCGTCGGGGGTGAGGAACGCGTCGTACCAGTCCCCGCCGACCTGGGCGGCGGCCGCGGCGGGCTGGTAGCGCACGGCGACCTGCACGTGGTCCGGTTCCACCGGTGCCGTCAGCAGGCTGCGCTGCAGCCCCTCCGCCATGCGGTGCTGCTGGGTGTACAGGCGGGCGTTGTCCAGGGCGAGCCCGGCGCGGTCGGCGACCTCCACGGCGGTCAGCAGGTCCTGCGGCGGGATGGGGGTGCGCCCGGCGCCGCGGAAGGCGCTGACCAGCCCGACGGTGCGCCCGCGCGCCCGCAGCGGCAGCATCGCGAACGACTCCGGCGCCAGCCGGCGCACGACGTCCTGCGCCGGGCCCGGGGCCAGCACGTCCAGCAGGACGGCGGTGCCGGAGCGCTCGACCGTGACGGGCCGGCCGGTGCGCAGCGCGCGGTACACGGGGGCGTCGGGGCTCAGCGCGCGCAGCCGGGTGCGGCGGTACTCCTCGACCAGGGGCCGCAGCTCCTCGCGCGCGTGCCAGGAACCGATGTCGCGCAGGACGCCCTGCTCGTCGACGAGGGTCACCAGGCACCAGTCGGCCAGGGCGGGCACGAGGTGCTGGGCGAGGCGGCCGACGGCCTCCTCGGTGTCGAGGGTGGCGGACAGGTCCTCCCCCACGCGCACGAGCAGGCGCAGCCGGTCGGCGGCCTCCTCGGCGCGCGCCCGGGCCGCCTCGGCCTCCTGCCGCGCCGCCTCCACCTCCTGCTGCGCGCGGCGGCGGGCGGTGATGTCCAGGAAGTACACGGACAGCCCGTCGGGCGACGGCCAGGCGCGGACCTCGTACCAGGCGTCCAGCGGCGGCGGGTAGTACGCCTCGAACGACCCCGGCTCGCCGGTGGCCACCGCGCGGCGGTACTCCTGCTCGAACAGGGCGCCGACCGCGTCGGGGAACAGCTCCCACACCACCCCGCCGAGCAGCTCCTCGCGGGAGCGGCCCAGCAGGCGCTCCGCCTCGGCGTTGACGTAGCTGAAGCGCCACTCGGCGTCGAGGGAGAAGAAGGCCGCCGACATGGTCTCCAGCACCCGGGCGGTGCGGGCGCCGGCGTCGTGGGCATCGGTGGTGTCGTAGGCGGCGCCGAGGATGCGCACCGCGCGGCCGGACTCGTCGCTGAGCGCGCGCCCGCGGGCCTGCACCCAGCGCGTGCCGCCGTCGGGGCGCACCACGCGGTACTCCGCCTCGAAGTCCCCGCACGTCCCGGCGCACTCGGCGAGCGCCTGGCGCACGCGCGGCAGGTCGTCGGGGTGCAGGCGCTCCTCGAACGCCTCGATGGACCCGCGGAAGCCGGCGCGGTCGTAGCCGAACAGCTCCACCAGGCGGTCGTCCCAGGTGAGGCGCCCGCTGAGGAGGTCCCAGTCGAAGCCGCCCACGCCGCCGGCGGAGATCGCCAGCTGCCAGCGCAGCCGCTCGGACTCGTGCTCGACGGTGAGCCGCAGCTCCTCGTCGTCCCTCGGCGGCACAGCGCCCACCGCGTCACCCCGATCGCCGGTCCCGGCGGGGCGGTCCCGGCCGACGTCCAGGGTAGGTGAGCCGGGCGGGCGCGGGGGGACGCGCGGGCTCAGCCGGTCAGGACCTGCCCGCCGAGGCGCACGACGAGGACGGCGACGACGGCGAGGAAGACCACGCGCACGAACCGGCTGCCCGCGGCGACGGCGGTGCGGGCCCCCAGGTAGCCGCCCAGGAGGTTCGCGGCGCCCATGAGCAGCCCGAGCCGCCACAGCACGGCGCCGTGGGCGGCGAAGACGACCAGCGCCCCCACGTTGGTGGCGAGGTTGACGATCTTGGCGGTGGCGCTGGCCTGCAGGAACGCGTAGCCGAGCAGGCCGACGAGGGCGAAGACGAGGAAGGCGCCGGTGCCGGGGCCGGCGATGCCGTCGTAGAACCCGATGACGGCACCGGTGAGGGCGGCCACCACGGTGTGCCGGTGCCCGCTGAAGCGCAGCGCGGTGGCGCCGCCCAGGTCGGGTTTGAGCAGCGTGTACACCGCCACCAGGACGAGGGCGACGAGGATGACGGGGGTGAGGACGCCGTCGGGCACGGCCGCCGCGCACAGCGCCCCGCCGGCGGCGCCGAGCGCGGCGACGACGGCGGTGGGCACCGCGGTGCGCAGGGGCGGGTGCACGCGGCGGTAGTAGGTGGCGGCGCTGGTGCCGGTGCCCATCGCCCCGGCGAGCTTGTTGGTGGCCAGGGCCTGCACGGGGTCCATGCCGGGCACGAGCAGCAGCGCGGGCAGCTGCACCAGGCCCCCGCCGCCCACGACGGCGTCGATCCACCCGGCGGCGAAGGCGGCCAGGACGAGCAGGGCCAGGGTGGCCGGGCCGAGCGCGGCGAGGGTCTCGGCGCTCACGCGCGGCCGCCCGGGCGCGGGGTGGGGGGTTGCAGCACCGGCACAGCGTGGCAGGGCCGCCGGGCGCCGGGGTTTCGCCCCCCCGAACCGTCGAGCCGGGCGGGCGGGAGCCGCACCGGCCGGTGGGCCGTGGCCCGCACGGGCAGCGACCCGAAGAACCGGAACCCTCCGAGTCGTTGCAGCGCAACGTTTCCCACCGGAGCCCCGGGGGACGGGACGGTCGCCGGCGGAGGATTTCCCCCGGCCGCGGCGGGTGTGCTGGAATGGTCGCGACGAGGGGGAGTAGCCCGCACGTCACCGGTCGACACGCTGGCCCCCGGGCCCGGCCGGTGGGCCCGCAGCGCGGGTGGGCGAGACCTTCGGCACCGTTCACGCCCACGCACCGCCGGCGCGCGCCGGGGTGCCCGTGGCGCGTGCGTGCCGGGCTCCCGCCGCGGCGCGCGGCGCCGGAGAGGAACCGCCCACCGTGGATGCCGCCGTCGTCCTGGCCAGCTTCCTGCCCGTGCTGCTGCTGGAGCTGCCCGACAAGACGTTCGTGGCGACCCTCGTGCTGGCCACCCGCTTCCGCCCGCTGACCGCGTGGGCGGGCGTGGCGCTGGCGTTCGCGGTGCAGACCGGCATCGCCGTGGTCGCGGGCCGGTTGCTGGCGCAGCTGCCGGACCGCCCGGTGGCGGCCGTGGCGGCGCTGCTGTTCGCCGTGGGCGCGGTGACCCTGTTCCGCGGTGCGGCGAGGGCGCGGGCCGCCGAGGAGGAGGCGCTGCACGAGTACGAGCGCAAGGTGCGCGGCGGCGCGCGGGGCCTGCGGGCGGTGCTGACGTGCTTCGGAGTGGTGTTCCTGGCCGAGTGGGGGGACCTGTCGCAGCTGTTCACCGCGGGCCTGGCGGCCCGGTACGAGGACCCGCTCTCGGTGTTCGCGGGTGCGTGGGCGGCGCTGCTGGTGGTCTCGGCCCTGGCCGCGGCGGCCGGCGCGACCCTGATGCGCCGGCTGAGCGTGGCGACGGTGAGCCGGGTGGGCGGCGTGGTCTGCGCCGTGCTGGCCGTCCTGACGGTCCTGGAGGTCGCGGGGGTGGACCTGCCGGTGTGACTCGCCGGCTCCAGGGTGGGGTGCGCGGGGACAACCGGCCGATCGGGTGATTGACTGTCAGTCACGCGGCGATGACTGTGCTCACACGGATCACGCGCGTGACGGACCACGCGTCGCGGACCCGCCGCGGCGCCCGAGGGCAGCGGGAGGTCGAGGGGCGGTGTTCCTCGTTGTCCTCCCGCCCTCCCCGCGCTCCGTGGGCGTGGCCCGCTGGCTCATCACGGAGTGGTGCGCACCGTGGGTGAAGGCCTCGGAGGTCTCCGAGGACACCGTGGACGCGCTGCTGCTGCTGTCCAGCGAGGTCGTCACCAACGCCGTCGTGCACGGCTCGGGCATGGTGCGCGTGGCGCTGGTCCGCGCCGGCGCCTCGCTGCGCCTGGAGGTCTCCGACGAGGGCGGCGGCATGCCCCTCATCGGCGCCCAGCGCGCCGACGCCGAGAGCGGGCGCGGCATGGCCATGGTGGAACTGCTCTCCAGCCGCTGGGGCACCGAGCTCGACGAGGGCCCCCTGGGCAAGAAGGTGTGGTTCGAGCTCGCCACCACGTGAGGCTCAGCCCGCGGTGCGCACCACCTCGTCGGCGCCGGCCCGCCGCGCCGCCGCCGCCTGGGTGGTCGCGGCCACGGCGACGAGCACCAGCGGCGCGACCCACGACCCGGTGGCCGCGTGCAGGGCGCCCGCCAGCACCGGCCCCGCCGCGGCCACCAGGTAGCCGACGGACTGCGCCATGCCGGACAGGGCGACCGCCCCGGCCGCGTCGGCGGCGCGCGAGGCGGTCGCCGCGAGCGCCAGCACCAGCGCCGCCCCCCCGCCCAGGCCGACCAGGGCGACCCCCGCGGTGGCCGGGACGGCCGCGCCCGGGCCCGTGGCGGCCAGCAGCAGGGCGGTGCCGGCGAGCTCCACCAGCGCGGCACCCACCATCGTGCGGCGGGTGGCCGCCGGGCCGCGGGTCAGCGCCGGGACGAGGAAGCTCGCGGTCACCCCGGCGGCCTGCAGGAGCGTGAGCTGCCAGCCGGCCGCCACCGGGTCCAGCCCGGCGCGCTCGCGCAGCAGGGTGGGCAGCCACGTCAGCAGGCAGTAGAAGACGAGGGACTGCGCGCCCATGTGGGCGGTCACCGCCCACGCCAGCGGGGAGCGCCACGGCACCGGCGCCCGGCGCGCGCCGGCGGGCCCGCCCCGCACGGCGCGCAGCAGCGGCGCCCACAGCACGGCCGCGGCCAGCGCCGGCAGCGCCCACACGGCCAGGGCGGTGCGCCACCCCCCGGGCAGGTGCGTGCTCAGCGGCACCGCCGTGCCGGACGCCGCACCACCGGCCAGCTGCATCACGACGAGGTAGCCGCTGGTGACCAGGGCGAGGCGGGTGGCGAAGGCGGTGCGCACCACCACGGGCAGCAGGACGTTGGTGACGGCGATGGCCACGCCGATCAGGGCCGTGCCGGCGAACAGCGGCGCGGTGCCGGGCACCCAGCGCAGCGCCGCCCCCGCCACGAGCACCACCAGGGCGGCCACGACGGTGGGCTGCACGCCCAGGCGGCCCGCCACGCGCGGCACGACCCCGGAGACCACGGCGAACGCGACCAGCGGCAGGGACGTCAGCAGGCCGGCGGCGGCGGCGCCCAGGCCGGTGTCGGCGGACACCGCGCCCAGCACCGGGCCCACGCCCGTCAGGGGCGAGCGCATGGAGGCCGCCGCGAGCAGGAGCGCGACGAGCAGCAGGGCACCGGTGCGCCGGGGGGGCGCCGCTGCGGGGGTGCTCACGGCCGGGGGGTGCGCTGCGACCCGTGCTGCGACCCGTGCTGCGACCCGTGCTGCGACTCCGAGCGCAGGTAGACCAGCCCGAGCACGGGCAGCACCAGGGGGATGAACAGGTAGCCGCGCCCGTAGGCGGACCAGACGGTGTCGTCGGGGAACGCGGCCGCGTCGGCGAGGCTGAGGGTCCCGACGGCCAGGACGCCGAGCAGCTCCACGGTGCACGCGATGCGGGCGGTGCGCCGCCAGCGCGGCCCGGTGCGGGCCAGGCCGAGGGTGGCGACGACGTAGACGAGACCGGCGAGCGCGGACAGCGCGTACGCCAGCGGCGCCTCGCCGAAGCGGGTGGCGATCTGCACGCCCGCGCGCGAGACGGCGGCGACGGCGAAGACGGCGTACAGGGCGACGAGGACGCGGCCCAGCCCGGTGGCGGTGCCGCGCGCGGGGCCGCTCACCGGGTCACCTGGAACAGCAGGAACGCGCGGTAGGCGATGACGACGACGGCCAGGCACGCCACGAGGAGGACCAGGACGCTGGCGCGGGAGCGGTCGGCCAGCGACCAGAACGCGCCGGCGGGCAGCACCAGGGGTGCGACGACGAGGTAGGCGACGGAGGTGGCCAGCTCGACGGGGCGCGGGCCGCGCACGAGGGCGGCGACCCCGGCGGCGACGAGGACGAGGACGGCCAGCTCCACCACGGCCAGCCCGGCCAGGTGGGCCCGGCCGACGCGGCGGTCGCGGGCGGCGGTCAGGGCCGCCCAGCCGCCCATCACCGCGGCCAGGCCGCAGACGACGGCGACGAGGGTCGAGGACACGGTCGTCGACTCTACGAGCCCGGCGCCGGTGGAGCGCCGCCCGGGTGGCGCCGGGAAGGGTGCTCACGACGGCCGGGTTGGCACCGGTGAGCGGCGGGCACCCCCGCCGCACCTCGACGGAAGGACACCGACCCCGTGGACCTGTTCTCGCCCGTGACCCTGGGCGACCTGCAGCTGCCCAACCGCCTCGTCATGGCGCCGCTGACGCGCATGCGCGCGGAGGCCGACGGCACGCCGAACGCGCTGATCGCGGAGCACTACGCGCAGCGCGCGAGCACCGGGCTGATCGTCACCGAGGGCACCTACCCGACCGCGGAGTCGCGCGCGTACGCGGGGCAGCCGGGCATCGTCACCGACGCGCACGCCGCCGGCTGGGAGCGCGTGGCGGAGGCCGTGCACGCACGCGGCGGGCGCCTGTTCATGCAGCTGATGCACGGCGGGCGCGTCTCGCACACCGCCATCACCGGGACCGACCGGATCGTGGCCCCGAGCGCGATCGCCATCCAGGGCGAGGCGCACCTGCCGGACGGCACCAAGGCGCCGTACCCGGTGCCGCACGCCCTGACCCGCGACGAGGTCCGCGGTGTCGTCGACGACTTCGTGGCTGCGGCGCGGCGCGCGGTGGACGCCGGCCTGGACGGGGTGGAGGTGCACAGCGCCAACGGCTACCTGCTGCACGAGTTCCTCGCACCGGGTGCGAACCACCGCGACGACGAGCACGGCGGCTCCCCGGAGAACCGCGCCCGGCTGAGCATCGAGGTCGCCACCGCCGTGGCCGAGGCGGTCGGCGCCGGGCGCGTGGGCATCCGCATCTCCCCCGCCCACAACATCCAGGACGCGTGGGAGCAGGACCCCGCGGACGTGGAGGCCACGTACCAGGCGCTCGTGGAGGGCCTGCGCCCGCTCGGCCTGGCGTACCTCAGCGTCCTGCACCCCGACCCCGCCGGGGATCTGGTGCAGGGCCTGCGCAAGCGGTTCGAGGGCCACCTGATGGCGAACAGCGGTTTCGGCGTGGTCACCACCCGCCAGGACGCCGTGGACCTGATCGCCGACGGCGTCGCCGACTCGGTCGCGGTGGGCCGCATGGTCATCGCGAACCCGGACCTGGTGGAGCGCTGGGCCGGTGGCCACCCGGAGAACGAGCCGAACCCGGCGACGTTCTACGCGGCCGGGGCCACGGGGTACACCGACTACCCGTTCCTGGACGGGCGCACCACCGCCTGACGCGCACGACCCGGCCGGGGGCGCGCCCCCGGCCGGATCACCGGGCGAGTCACGCGCCGAACCACAACCGCACGGCGAGCGCGAAACCCGCCAGGGCGATGACGAGGCGCAGCACCCGCGGGTCCAGGTGGCGCACCACGACGGGGCCGAGGCGGCCGCCGAGCACGCAGCCGGCCCCCAGGGCCAGCGCCGCGGCCCAGGCGACGTCCGCGAACAGGGCGAAACCCACCGCGGCGACCACGTTCGCCCCGCCCACGAGCACGTTCTTCAGGGCGTTGTTGCGCGCCAGGCTCTGCGCGTACAGCACCTCCACGAGCGCCAGCAGCACCACGCCCGCCGCGGCGCCGAAGTACCCGCCGTAGACGCCCACCGCGAACAGCGCCAGCAGCGCCAGCGGGTTGCGCGGCGAGAGGCGCCCGGGCCGCAACCGCTGCACGCGCGGCTGCAGCAGCAGCAGGACGGAGGCGAGCGCCACGAGGAAGGGCACGACCCGCTCGAAGGAGTCCGCCGGCAGGCCCAGCAGCAGCAGGCACCCGGTGGCGCCGCCGGCCGCCATCACCGGCAGCAGGCCCGCGGTGCGCCGGCCCTGCCCGCGCAGTTCCGGGCGGGCGCCGACCGTGGCCCCGACGGTGGTGCCGAACAGCGCGACGGTGTTCGTGACGTTCGCGGTGATCGGCGACAGGCCCGTCAGCAGCAGCGCCGGGTACGACACCAGCGACGCCAGACCCGCGGTGGAACCCACCAGCCCTGCACCGGCCCCGGCGACCAGGAGCAGCAGGGACTCGGCGATCGGCACCCCGAGAGTCAACCAGACGCGGGACCCGGCCCCCGCCGGTGGCCGTCAGGGCGCCGGTCCCCCCGCGGGGCGCGTCAGATCTCGTCGATGAAGCGCTCCACGTCGGCCGGCGCACCCGCGACGAGGATCTCGTCGCCGTACGCCAGCACGGTGGCGGTGTCGGCGTGGCGGTAGCGCTGCTCGTGCGCGGGTTTGACCGAGACCACGGTGACCCCGCGCCTGCTGCGCAGACCGGACCGGCCCAGCGGCACGCCGACGAGGTGCTGCGGCGGCCGGGTCTTGGCCAGCACCCAGTCCTCGTCGACCTCCAGGTAGTCCAGCGCGCGCCCGGAGACCAGGTGCGCCACCCGCTCGCCCATGTCGTGCTCGGGCAGGACGACGTGGTGGGCCCCCACCCGGCGCAGGATGCGGGCCTGCTGGTCGCTGACCGCCTTGGCCCAGATGTCGTCCACCTCCAGGTCCGACAGGAGCGAGGTGGTGAGGATGCTGTCCTGCACGTCGCTGCCGATGGCCACGACGGCCCGGGTGAACCCGGCGATGCCGATCTCGCGCAGGGCCTCGACGTCGGAGGCGTCGGCGACGACGACCTGCTCGAGCTGCCCGGCCAGCGACTGCACCAGGCGCGGGTCGACGTCCACGCCGAGCACCTCGGTGCCGCCGCGCGCCAGTTCCAGCGCCAGCGCCCGGCCGAAGCGGCCCAGGCCGATGACGGCGACGGGTTCGTTCCTAGCCAACGATCGTCCTCTCCTCGGGGAGCTGGTGCCGGCGGCCACGTTCGCGCAGCGCGAGCGCGGACGCCAGCGACAGCGGGCCCACCCTGCCCAGGAACATCAACGCCACGAGCACGAGGCGCGCCGGCTCGGGCAGGCCCGCGGTGATGCCCGTGGACAGCCCGACGGTCGCGAACGCCGAGACCGCCTCGAAGAGGACCCGGTAGAACTCCTCCTCGGACAGCACCAGCAGGGCCAGCGTCGAGGTGGTCACCAGGCCCACCCCGAGCAGCGCGACGGCCAGCGCCTGGCGCTGGTTGGTGGCCGGCACGCGGCGCCGGCCGACCTCGACGTCGGTGTCGCCGCGCACCTCGGCCCACAGCACGTAGGCCAGCAACCCGAAGGTGGTGACCTTGATGCCGCCGGCGGTACCGGCGCTGCCGCCGCCGATGAACATCAGGACGTCGGTGGCGAACAGCGTCTCGGGGCGCAGGGCGGCGATGTCGAGGCTGTTGAAGCCGGCGGTGCGCGCCATGGCCGAGGCGAAGAACGCGCTGAGCACGGTGGTGCCGGGGTCCCGGCCCCCCAGCGTGGCGGGGTTGGTGCGCTCCAGCAGCGCGTACGCGGCGGTGCCCAGCACGAGCAGGACCACGGTGAGCAGCACGGTGATGCGGGTCAGCACCGACCAGCTGCGCGGGCGCCGCCAGGAGCGGGCCAGTTCGAAGACCACGGGGAAACCCAGCCCGCCGAGGACGACGGCGGCGGCGATCGGCAGGCAGACGAGGGCGTCGGAGGCGTAGCGCACCAGGCTGTCGGGGTGCAGGCCGAAACCGGCGTTGTTGAACGCGGAGACGGCGTGGAAGACGCCGTACCAGGCCGCCCGGGGCAGCGGGAAGCCGTGGGCGGTGGCGAAGCGGGCGGTCAGCACGACGGCCAGGACGGCTTCGCTGACGAGGCTGAAGGCGACGATGCGGGCGATGACGCGGCGCACGTCGCCGGCCGAGAGGGTCTTCGTCTCCGCCTGCGCGAGCAGGCGCGCCCGCAACCCGAGCCGGTGCGAGAGCAGCAGCGCCAGCAGGCTGGCCAGCGTCATGAAACCCAGGCCACCGGACTGGATGAGCAGCACGACGACGACCTGCCCGAAGCCGGACCAGTAGGTGCCGGTGTCCACGGTGGCCAGGCCGGTGACGCACACCGCCGAGACCGCGGTGAACAGGGCGTCGCTCAGCGGGGCCCGCTGCCCCGTCGCCGTCGCCCAGGGCAGGGACAGCAGCCCGGTGCCCACCAGCGCCGCGGCCGCGAACCCCAGCACCACCGCCCGCCCGGGCCCGCGCACCCCCGCGCCGCCGCGTCCGCGCCGGAGGGGACCCCTGCGCGCCGAGCGGGGGCGGATCGCTGCTGACACGGCCGTCACGATGGCACACGCTCCCGGCGGGGGCGGGGGCGCGTGCCCCTTCCCCCGCGGCCGTGCGCGCGGCAGGGTGGTGCGGACAGCCCCGCCGACGCCCCAGGAGCCGGCCGGCCCGCACCGGCCGGCGGATCGGAGACGCGATGAGCACGGCCCGGAGCACGGTCGAGAGCACGAGCGCACCGGCGCCCGCGTCACACCCCGCGGACACCCACGACTGGATCCGCGTGCTCGGCGCGCGGGAGAACAACCTCCGGGACGTCAGCATCGAGATCCCCAAGCGCCGGCTGACGGTGTTCACCGGCGTCTCGGGCTCGGGCAAGAGCTCCCTGGTGTTCGCCACGATCGCGGCGGAGTCGCAGCGGCTGATCAACGAGACGTACAGCACGTTCGTGCAGGGCTTCATGCCGACGCTGGCGCGGCCCGACGTGGACGTGCTGGAGGGGCTGACGACGGCGATCGTGGTGGACCAGCGGCGGCTGGGCGCCGACCCACGGTCCACGGTCGGCACCGCCACCGACGCGAACGCGCTGCTGCGCATCCTGTTCAGCCGGCTGGGGCGCCCGCGCATCGGCTCGGCCAAGGCGTTCTCCTTCAACGTCGCCTCGATCAGCGGGGCGGGTGCGGTGACGTTCGAGCGCGGCGGCACGACCGTGAAGGAACGGCGCGACTTCACGATCACGGGCGGCATGTGCCCGCGCTGCGAGGGCACCGGCAGCGTCACCGACATCGACGTGACCCAGCTCTACGACGACACCAAGTCGCTGGACGACGGGCCGTTCACGATCCCCGGGTACAGCGCCGACGGCTGGTACGGGCGCATCTACAGCGGCTGCGGGTTCCTCGACCCCGGCAAGCCGATCCGCGAGTACACCGAGCGGGAGCTGCACGACCTCCTCCACAAGGAACCCACCAAGATCAAGGTGGACGGCATCAACATCACCTACGAGGGGCTGATCCCGAAGATCCGCAAGTCGATGCTGTCCAAGGACGTCGACTCGCTGCAGCCGCACGTGCGGGCCTTCGTGGAGCGGGCGGTGACCTTCACGACCTGCCCCGAGTGCGCCGGGACCCGCCTGAACGAGGGCGCCCGCTCGTCGAAGGTCGCCGGGATCAGCATCGCGGACGCCTGCGCGATGCAGATCAGCGACCTGGCCGAGTGGGTCCGCGCCCTGGACGACGCCTCCGTGGCGCCGCTGCTGGCCTCGCTGCAGCACACCCTGGACTCCTTCACGGGGATCGGGCTGGGTTACCTGTCGCTGGAGAGGCCGTCGGGGACGCTGTCGGGCGGTGAGGCGCAGCGCGTCAAGATGATCCGCCACCTCGGCTCGGCGCTCACCGACGTCACGTACGTCTTCGACGAACCCACCACGGGGCTGCACCCGCACGACGTCCAGCGGATGAACGCGCTGCTGCTGCGCCTGCGGGACAAGGGGAACACGGTGCTCGTGGTCGAGCACAAACCCGAGGTGATCGCGATCGCCGACCACGTCGTGGACCTCGGCCCCGGCGCCGGGACGGCGGGCGGCACCGTCTGCTTCGAGGGGACCGTGGAGGGGTTGCGGGCCAGCGGCACCACCACCGGCCGCCACGTCGACGACCGCGCCGCCCTCAAGGGCTCGGTGCGCACCCCCACCGGTGCGCTGCGGGTCCGCGGCGCGAGCACGCACAACCTGCGCGACGTCGACGTCGACGTCCCGCTGGGGGTGCTCGTCGCCGTCACCGGCGTCGCGGGTTCCGGCAAGAGCTCCCTGGTGCACGGGTCCCTGCCCGCGGGGGCGGGCGTGGTCTCCATCGACCAGGGCGGGATCCGCGGTTCCCGGCGCAGCAACCCGGCCACGTACACGGGCCTGCTGGAGCCGGTCCGCAAGGCGTTCGCGAAGGCGAACGGCGTGAAACCGGCGTTGTTCAGCTCCAACTCCGAGGGCGCCTGCCCCACCTGCGGTGGCGCCGGCGTCGTGTACACCGACCTGGTGGTGGTGGCCGGGGTCGCCACCACCTGCGACGAGTGCGAGGGCAGGCGGTTCCAGGCGGCGGTGCTGGAGCACCGCCTGGGCGGCAAGGACATCAGCGAGGTCCTCGCGATGCCGGTCAGCGAGGCCCTGGAGTTCTTCGGGTCCGGCGAGGCCCGCACGCCGGCCGCGCACCGGGTCCTCGCCCGGCTCGCGGACGTGGGGCTGGGGTACCTCACGCTGGGCCAGCCGCTCACCACGCTGTCCGGGGGCGAGCGGCAGCGGCTGAAGCTGGCCGTGCACACCGCCGAACCCGGTGGCGTCTACGTGCTGGACGAGCCGACGGCGGGCCTGCACCTCGCCGACGTGGAGCAGCTGCTGGGCCTGCTGGACCGGCTCGTCGACTCCGGCACGTCGGTCGTCGTCGTCGAGCACCACCAGGCGGTCGTGGCGCACGCCGACTGGGTCATCGACCTCGGTCCCGGCGCCGGCCACGACGGCGGCCGCGTCGTCTTCGAGGGCACCCCCGCCGACCTCGTCGCCGCGCGCTCCACCCTCACCGGTGAGCACCTCGCCGCCTACGTGGGCGCGGTGGGCTGACGCGCCCGGCGCCGCTCACCCCCCGCGCGGCGAGGCGGCGAGGAGCAGCGAGGCGGCCAGGCAGAACATGACCACTGCGATCAGCGCGTCGAGCACCCGCCAGGCGCGGGGCCGGGCGAACAGGGGCCGCAGCAGTGCCGCGCCGAAGCCCAGGACGGTGAACCACACGGCGCTGCCGGCGGCGGCACCGGCGGCGAACCACCACTGCCGCCCCGGGTGGCCCTGGGCGATCGAGCCGAGCAGGACCACGGTGTCGAGGTAGACGTGCGGGTTCAGCCAGGTCAGCGCCAGCGCCGTGCCGACCGTGGCCGCCAGGGTGGCGGGTGCCGCTGCCTCCCGGGGGTCCAGCGCCCCGGGGTGCAGCGCGCGGCGGGCGGCCGCCAGGCCGTACGCGGTCAGGAAGGCGGCACCGGCGACGCGCACCGCGGTCAGCAGCCCGGGGTGGTCCTGGACGACGGCGCCGGCCCCGGCCACCCCGGCGGCGATGAGCACGACGTCGGAGAGCACGCACACGGCCACCACCGCGCCGACGCGCTGCCCGCGCAGGCCCTGGCGCAGCACGAAGGCGTTCTGCGAGCCGATCGCCACGATCAGGGACAGGCCCAGGGCGAGACCGGACGCGGCGGCGAGGAGACCGGTGAGCACCCGGCGACGGTAGGCACCGCGCCGCCGGAAGAGAAGCTCACGTTCCTGCAGCACCATTAGCATCGCTGTTCGTGGACCTGGACCTCGGGCAGCTGCGCGCCCTGAGCGCCGCGGTCTCCGAGGGCACCTTCGAGGCCGCCGCCCGGGCCCTGCACGTGACGCCCTCGGCGGTCAGCCAGCGGCTGCGGGCCCTGGAGGTGACCACCGGCCGGGTGCTCCTGGTGCGCAGCAAGCCGGTGCGGCCCACCGCGTCCGGCGAGGTCCTGCTGCGCCTGGCCCGCCAGGTCGAGCTGCTGGCCGGCGACACCCTGGCCGAGCTGGACGCCGGTGAGCCGGGGACCGGGGGCGTGCAGGCGCTGCCCGTGGCGGTCAACGCCGACTCCCTGGCCACCTGGGTGCTGCCCGCGCTGGCCCCGCTGGCCGGCGCGGTGTGCTTCGACATCCACCGCGACGACGAGGGGCGCACCGCCGAGCTGCTGCGCTCGGGCGCCGTGGTGGCCGCCATCACCACCGAACCGGACCCCGTGGCCGGGTGCTCGGTCGCTCGCCTGGGCGCCATGCGCTACCGCCCCGTGGCGGCCGCCGCCCGCGCCCGCCAGTGGTTCCCCGACGGTCCCACCGCCGAGGCCCTGGCGCGCGCTCCCGTGGTGGCCTTCGACCGCGAGGACGACCTGCAGCACCGCTACCTGCGGCAGCGCCTGCCCGACCCGGAGCGGGCGCTGCCGCAGGTACCGGTGCACCACGTGCCCTCCTCGGCGGACTTCCTGACCGCTGTCCGCCTGGGGCTGGGGTGGGGCATGGTGCCCGAGCTGCAGTGCCGCCCCGGCGGGACCGACGGGGACCTGGTGGAGATCGACCCGGCCGGCGCGGTCGACGTCACCCTGCACTGGCAGCAGTGGAAGCTGCGCTCCCCCTCGCTGGACCGCGTCGCGACCGCGATCACCGACGCCGCCCGCCGGCACCTGGCGCAGTGACGGTGCTCTGGTCCGACGGTCGCGGGCCCGGCGCGCCGTCTGGCCCCCTCGGCCCGGGCTCGGCATGATCTCCGGAGTCAGCGCGCACGGAACCACCCGGACCCGCTGGAGGACCGACGTGCCCTCGCCCTTCGCCGCCGACCGGCTGCCCGACGGACGACGCCGCTACAGCCACCGCGCCGTGGTGGCCCGCCGCACCCTGCTGGCCGGTGTCGTGGTGGCCGGCACCGGCACCGGTGCGGGGATCGGGTGGTCGCGCTCGAGCGGCGACCGGGCCGCCGCGGGGGCGGGACCGGCCGGCTCCCCGGACGCGGCACCCCCCGCCGCGTCCGCGGAACCCGCCCCCGCGGGGACGGCCGCCCCCGCGGCACCGTCGACCACCGACGCGGCCAGCCCGTGGGTGGTGGTCAACAAGAAGCACCCGATCGACCCGGCCGACTACGCCCCCGCCGAGCTGGTGACGGTCGGGGGCGAGGAGGTCGGGGCCGTCGCCGCCCCCGACCTCACCGCGCTGCTGGCCGCCGCGCGCGCCGACGGCGTGGACCTGCGGATCACCAGCGGGTACCGCTCGCGCGAGCACCAGCGCGCGGTGCACGAACGGGCCGTGCGGCGCGACGGGCTCGCCGTCGCGGAGAGCGTGTCCGCGCGCCCCGGCCACAGCGAGCACCAGACCGGCCTCGCCGTCGACTTCGGCAGCGGCAGCGAACCGGGGTGCGGGCTGGGCAGCTGCTTCGAGGGCACCCCCGAGGGGCGGTGGCTCGCGGAGCGCGCCGGTCTCTTCGGGTTCCTGCTGCGCTACCCCGCCGGGTACACCGAGGTCACGGGGTACGCCCACGAACCGTGGCACTACCGGTGGGTGGGCCGGGAACTGGTGGAGCAGGTCGCGCACCGGGGGGTGGCGACCCTGGAGGAGTTCTTCGGGATCACCGGCGGGCCCGAGTACGCCTGAACCCGCGGGCGGCGGTCAGCCGGTGCGCCGCACCCGGTAGGTCGCCACCACGGTCCCGGCGGCCGTGGTCGTGCTGGAGTCGACGTCCAGGTCCAGCGCGGTGCCCTCGAACAGCCGGGTGCCGCGGCCCAGCACCACGGGCAGCGTGGTGAGGACGAACCGGTCGACGAGCCCGGCGGCGGTGAGGTCGCGCACGAGGGCGAGGCTGCCGAGGACGACGAGCTCGCCGTTCCCGCGCTCCTTCAGCGCCGCGACGGTCCGGACGGCCTCGCCGGTCAGCAGGGTGGACGCCGGCCACGGCAGGCCGCCGTCGGGGTCGGCGGAGCGGGAGGCCACGAACTTCGGCGTGCGGCGCAGCACGTCGGTGAACGGGTTCGGCTCGTCGGTGCCCAGCCAGTGCCCGACGAGGTCGTGGTAGGTGCGCCGGCCGAACAGCATCGCCGTCGTCGCGCCCCGGCCGCCCATCGCCGCCCGCACCGCCTCGGGGTCCTCGGCCAGCAGCCTGGTCGCCCACCCGCCCAGGCCGAAACCCCCGCGGGTGTCCTCGTCGGGCCTGCCGGGCCCCTGGGCGACCCCGTCCAGCGAGACGTTCTCCACCACCACGAGCTCGTGCACCGCGTCCTCCTGCGTCGTCGGGCGCCCGCCGTCGGGCACCCCTCGGGGAGTGGACCACGCGCGGCGCCGGGAATCACCGGTGCGCGGCGGGGTCAGTCGTCGGTGCTGCGGCGCAGGCGCTTGACGTCGCCGCGTCGCCGCTTGCCGTCCAGGCGGCGGCGCTGCGAACCGCGGGTGGGCCGGGTGGCGCGCCGCTGCGGCGGCGCGGGGGCGGTCGCGTCGCGCAGCAGCTCGCGCAGGCGTTCCAGGGCGGCTTCGCGGTTGCGCAGCTGCGAGCGGTGCTCGCTGGCCACGACCGTGAGGACGCCACCGGTCAGGCGCGAGGACAGCCGGTCCAGGGCGCGCCGGCGCAGGTGCTCGGGGAACGCCCCGGAGCCGGCCAGGTCGAACGACAGCTCCACGCGCGAGTCGGTGGTGTTGACGCCCTGCCCGCCGGGCCCGCCGGCGCGGGAGAACCGCTCGGTGAGCTCGGCGGCCGGCACCGTCACCGCTGGGCTCACCCGGACGTCGCGCACGCCTTCCCCAACCGCGCGGGGCCGCCACCGCTTCCCGCCCGCCGCACCCCCGGGACGTGCGGGTGGCGGGGCGCGGGGACCTGGACGACGATGCCTGCGTCCGCTCCCCCGTGCGAGGAGACCACCCGTGCCCCTGCCGACGAGCCACCCCCACCAGCGCTACAGCGTCAGCGGCTACCGGGAACAGCCCTCGGGCGACGGGTTCGCCTGGTCGTGCGACCTGCTGCGCCACGGGCAGAGCTTCGGGCTGGCCAGCGACGACGGGCGCGGCGGCGGCGTCGACCTCACCTTCACGGACACCGCGCGCGGTGAGGAGTTCCTGGTCGCGGCCCGGTCGCTGCACCCGCACGAGGAGCGCCCCGCCGACGTCCTGATCGACGAGCTGATCACCATCCGGCAGATGAACGCCCTGGACCAGGTCGCCTACTGCTTCGAGGAGGACCGCTTCGAGGAGCGCGGCGAGCACCGACTGGCGGAACCCGGTCTCACGTTCGAGCAGGTCCGCGAGACGCTCGCGACCCGGTACGCCGCGCGCCACCCGCGCATCTGGGACAGGAACCGCTCGGCGATGGTGCCCGTCACCGGCGACGGCTGACCGCGACCCGCCGGCGCAGGCGGGCGACACCGACGGGAACCAGCACGAGGACGACGAGCAGCCCCAGGCCGAGTTCGACGTTGTCCCGGACGAGCGGGACGCCACCCAGGGCGTGGCCGAGCAGCGTGATCCCGGCAGCCCACCCGACGGCCCCGATGCCCGAGTACGCGAAGAAGGTGCGGCGCGGCATGCGCCCCGCCCCGGCGGCCACGGTGATGAAGGTCCGCACGACCGGCACGAAGCGGGCCAGGACGACGGCCCGCGGCCCGTGGTCGGCGAAGAAGCGCCGGGTCCTCTCGACGTGCTGCGGTTTCAGGAGCCGGGAACCCGGGCGCTGGAGGATCGCAGGCCCGGCCCTGCGCCCGATCTCGTACCCGCACACGTTGCCGGCCCAGGCCGCCGCGGACAGCACCGTGCACACCAGCCACAGCGGCTGGGGGACGAGGTGCTGGTGCTGGAAGAGGCCGAGGGTGAACAGCAGCGAGTCACCGGGCAGGAGGAAATCGACGAGGAGCCCGCACTCGGCGAAGACGACGGCGGCGGCGCCCCACAACGCCCACCCGCCGAGGGCGGCCAGCAGCGAGGAGGGTTCGAGCCACTGCGGCAGCACGGCCGGGGCGGCGCTGGGCGCGGCGGCGCTGAGGGCGGGGATCTGGGCCAGGAGGGACACGTTGGTTGACCTGCTTCTGTCGCGACCTGCGCTGAGGCCGGGTGGGCGGCGCACGACCCGCGGGTCGCACTGGTGCGGCGCTGGCTCGGGACCCCGTCAGCGTCCTTCGCGCAGGCGGCGCAGCAACCGGGTGAGCTGCTGGACGTCGTCGGTGGACCACCCGCGGAACGCGTGCTCCCAGTCGTCGAGCCGCTCGTCGAGGTACGCGGTGAACTGCTCGCGCGCCTGGGCGGTCAGGTCGACCAGGCGGGCGCGCGCGTCCGTGGGGTCGGGGACGCGGGTGACCAGGCCCAGCCGTTCGACGGCCGCGATCTGGCGGCTGACGGTGGAGGCGTCGAGGTGCAGGACGCGCACCAGGTCCGAGGGGCGCAGCGCACCGGAGGTGCCGAGCACGCCGATCAACGGCACGGCCGTGGGGTCGAGCCGGGGGTGCAGCAGGTGCGCGAGTTCGCGGGTGCGGGCCCGGCGCAGCTGCGACCGCACGGCCATCTCCTCCTCCAGGGCGGCGAGCACCTCCCTGGGGATGCTCTCCACCCCGACCGCACCCCGGTCCTGACGCACGTGCCCGTCCCTCCGGTGACGCGCCCCGCCACCCGGTGGTGGGGCGTCGTCGGCTGCTGTGCCGCTGATCAGTCCTGCTGCAGGACGGCCTGGACGTCGATGGCGACCTTCAAGGTGGTGCCGAAGACGGCCACGCCGATGCCCACGGCCTGGTTCCAGTTCATCGCGAAGTCCTCGCGGTGCAGTTCGGTGCCGGCGGTGAACGCCGCGCGGGTGCCGCCCCAGGGGTCCGGGCCGGACCCGGTGAAGGTCATCTCCAGCTGCACCGGGCGGGTGGTCTCCAGCAGCGTCAGCTGCCCGGGCAGCACCCAGCGCCCCGCGCTCGTGCGCTGCACGCCGGCGGCGCGGAAACGCACCTGCGGGAATCGGGCGACGTCCAGGAAGTCCGCCGAGCGCAGGTGCTCGTCGCGCTGGGCGTTGCCGGTGTCGATGGAGTCCGCCTCGATGCTCACGTCCACGCTGGAGGCGCTGACGTCGCCG
This sequence comes from Kineococcus arenarius subsp. arenarius, assembly GCF_050871845.1. Taxonomy (NCBI): domain Bacteria; kingdom Bacillati; phylum Actinomycetota; class Actinomycetes; order Kineosporiales; family Kineosporiaceae; genus Kineococcus; species Kineococcus arenarius. The sequence goes on along the minus strand of NZ_JBJLSE010000042.1, from coordinate 5,357 downwards.
GGGGGCACGGTGATGGTGCCGGTGAAGCGGGTGAAGCGCCCGTGGACCGCGGAGATGCCCAGGTGGTGGGCGGTGGCGGTGATGGACGAGTGGGCGGTGTCGACGACCCACACCCCGGGCGGGGGCACGTCGTCCTGGCTGCCGGTGCGGCGCAGGCGCACCTCGCCGGTGTGCCAGGTGCCCTCGGCGGGCACCACGACGGCGCTGGCGCGCGGCTCGTGGGCCGGGGCGGCGATCAGCAGGGTGGCCGCCCCGGGGGGTGCGGGGGGCAGGGTGAAGGTGCCGTCGGCACCGGTCACGGTGCGCGCGCTCTGGGCGCCGTCGGCGCCCAGCAGGGTGATCGCGGCTCCGGGCACGGGCCAGCCCTCCCGGGTCAGCACCCGCCCGGTGCCCGTCACGCGCCCCGCCGCCGCGGCCGGGGCGGCCGCCGGTGCGGCGGGGGGGACCGGAGCGGGCGCCGGCGCGGTGGGCGGGACCGCGGGGCGCGGTTCCTGCGCGCGGTGCGCACCCGGGTGGGCGCGCCGTCGTCGTCCGAACATCAGCGCTGCTCCCCCGGTGCGGCGGGCGCGGCGCGCACGGCGCCGCCGTCCTGCTCGCCCCCGAGGACGACCCGCACCGCGCGGACCTCGTCCTCGGCGACGTCGACACCGGTGGCCACGGGGGCGTAACCGGCGGCGGTGAGCGTGTAGTGCCCGGCCGCGAGGTCCTCGAAGCCGTACTCGCCGCTGTCGTCGGTGCTCGCCACGGCCACCACGCCGCCGTCGGCGTCCACCAGGGTGACGGTGGCGTCGCGCAGCCGCCGGCCGTCGCCGGCCGCCACGACGGTGCCGGTCAGGCGCCCGCCGCCGGACAGCAGCAGGTCGCAGGCCAGCGCCCCCGCGTCGGGCACGTCGACGGCGCGGGCCAGGGGCCGGCGCGTCTCGGCCTGGGCGGTGAGGACGTAGGCGCCACCCGTGAGGGACTCGAAGGCGTAGCCGCCGTCGGCGCCGCTGCGGGCGGAGCCGACGACCTGCCCGGTGACGTCGGTCAGCGTCACCAGCGCCGCGCCCACGCCGCGGTCCTGGCCGGAGGCGGGGTCGTGGGCCAGCACGCGCCCGGTGATCACCGAGCGCCCGCTCAGGACCACGTCGCGGGTCACGGGGCGGTCGGCGACGGGGACCAGCGTCGCCGAGGGCGAGAGGTGGGCGGCGGCCACGATGAGCAGGTATGTGCCCCCGGTGGCCGCGCGCAGCTCGTAGCGGCCCTCCTCGTCGGTGCGGGTGCGGGCGACCTGCTGGCCGGTCTGGTCGGCCAGGGTGATGACCGCGTCGGTCAGCGGTCGCCCGCCGTGCTGGCGGACCGTGCCGGTCACGGCCGGGCCGCTCAGCTGCGCCCGCGGGGCCGGAGCGGCGGACGGCGGGACGGGCGTGCCGTCGACCGTGCCGTCGGCCACCCCTGCGGCCGTGCCGTCGCGCTGCTCGGCGGGCACGGACCACCGCTGGTCCTGCTGCGCCGCGGGGGGCTCCGCGTCCGCGGCGGTCTGCACGGGGTCGGGGGTGGAGCGCTGCCCGCGCAGGGCGACCTCCTTGAAGAAGAAGCTGACGACCAGCGCGATCAGCGCGAAGGGCGCGGCGACCAGGAACACGTCCGCGACGGAGGAGCCGTAGGCGGCCTGCACGATGCCGCGCACCGGCTGGGGGATCGCCGAGAGGTCGGGCACGCCCTCGCCGCTGCCGCCGGCCGCGGCCGGGTCGATGCCCGCGGCGCGCAGACCGTCGGCCAGGTGGCCGGTCACGCGGTGGGCGAGCACGGCACCCAGCGCGGAGACGCCGATGGCGCCGCCGAGCGTGCGGGAGAAGGCGACGAAGGAGCTGGCCGAGCCGAGGTCCTGCGGGGCGACGATGTTCTGCACGGCGAGCACGAGGTTCTGCATCATCGCGCCGACGCCCACGCCGACGAGGAGCATCCAGACCGCGACGACCCAGTAGTTCGTGTCGAACTCGACGGTGCCCATCAGGCCCAGGCCGGCGGTCAGCGAGACGCCGCCGGCGACGATCCAGCCCTTCCAGCGGCCGGTGCGGGTGATGAACTGGCCGGCGATCGTCGACGACAGGAACAGCCCGATGATCATCGGCAGCGTGAGAAGGCCGGACATCGTCGGGGTCTCACCACGGGCGAGCTGGAAGTACTGGCTGAGGAACACCGTCCCGCCGAACATCGCCACGCCGACGAAGAGGCTGGCAAGCGCGGACAGCACCACGGTGGGGTTGCGGAAGAAGCGCAGCGGGATGATCGGCTCGGCGGCGCGGGACTCGACGAGCACGGTCAGGGCCAGCAGCACCAGGCCGCCGCCGACCATCGCGACGGTCTGCCAGGAACCCCAGTCGAACTGCTGCCCGGCCAGGGACACCCACACGAGCAGGGAGGAGACGCCCGCGGCCAGCAGCACGGCGCCCAGGTAGTCGATGCGCACGCCCTCGCGCTTGACCACCGGCAGGTGCAGGGTCTTCTGCAGGACGACGATCGCGGCGATCGCGAACGGCACGCCGACGTAGAAGCACCAGTGCCACGACAGGTGCTGGGTGAGCACCCCGCCGATGAGCGGGCCGGTGACGGTGCCGAGGGCGAAGACGGCGCCGAGGTAGCCGGAGTACCGGCCGCGCTCGCGCGGGCTGATCATCGTGGCCATGATCACCTGCGCCAGCGCGGTCAGGCCGCCGGCGCCCAGGCCCTGCACGGCACGCATCGCGATCAGCATGCCCATGCTCTGGCTCAGGCCGGCCACGGCCGAGGCGATCACGAAGACGACCAGCGCGAGCTGGATCAGGACCTTCTTGGAGAACAGGTCCGAGAGCTTGCCCCAGATGGGCGTGGAGATCGTCGTGGCCAGCAGCGTCGCGGTGACGACCCACGTGTACCCGGACTCGGTGCCGTCCAGGTCGCTGACGATCGTGGGCAGCGCGTTGGAGACGACCGTCGAGGACAGGATCGCCACGAACATGCCCAGCAGCAGGCCCGAGAGGGCCTCCATGATCTGCCGGTGCGACATGGGCCCGTCCGGGCCGTGCCCGTTCGGCGCCGCCTGGTGGGGGGTGCGGTGCGGCGGCACCGCCGCGGGACTGGCGCTCATGCGTTCTCCTGCCTCGACGCGCGCGGGGCGCGGCCACGGCGAACCTTCGGGGGATGACGGTCGGGACCTCTCGATGCTTGAGGTCCTCAAACAAGGTACCCCCCGTTGCTTGCCTCATGCAACCTGTCTGTCGCGGACCGGTCCCCGGGCACCTCGAGGCGTCCCCACGCGCGAGGGGCGGGGCCGGGCGGGGAGGTCCCCGTCCGACCCCGCCCCTGGCGGGAGCCGCCTCACCCCAGGGAGGTCCCGGTGTGCGGGGGCTGGTTGTAGCCGCTGTTCTGCGAGGCGAGCTGCGCCCGGTACGTGCGGTCGTGCACGAGCGTGGTGATCCGCTCCTCGGTGGGGAACGTCGTGGTGAGCACCCGCAGCGCGGAACCGTCGGCCGTGGGCAGCACGACCTCCTCGCGCCAGTCGCCGAGCAGGTCGCCGGAGATCGAGGGGTTCGCCTTCGTGCCGTTGTTCGAGACGACGCCCTCGGCGGCCAGCAGCGGCACCGTGGTCCCGGTGGCCGGGTCCCACTCCGAGATCGTGGTGCCGTCGAGCAGTTCGCGCTGGCGGTCCCCGTCCCACCAGACGGCGTGGTTGATCGAGGCGGGCTTCGCGTCGGTGAGCTTCTCGCCGTCGGCGGCGTACAGCCCGGGCGAGCGCGAGGACCACGACTCCGACCCGGGCGAGGACGGGTCCACGTCGGCGGACAGCCCGCGGCCGTTGTCCGCGTCGGCCGGGGTGGTCCACAGCACCTCGCCGGTGGCCGCGTCGAGCATGGAGGCACCCACGCCGCCGCTGCACGTCATGCACTCGTGCACGCCGAAGCGCTCCAGACCGGGCCGGGCCGGGTCCAGGTCGCCGACGTGCAGGGCGTCGCCGTGGCCGAGGCCGGCGTTCCACAGCCCGGTGCCGTCGTCGTCGATCGCGATGGAGCCGTAGACGACCTCGTCGCGCCCGTCGGCGTCGACGTCGGCGACGGAGAACTGGTGGTTGCCCTGCCCCTCCCACTCGGGGCCGAGGGCCGGGTCCTCGGTGTCGAACACCCAGCGCTGGTGCAGCCGGCCGCCGCGCAGGTCCCAGGCGGCGACGACGGCGCGGGTGTAGTAGCCCCGGGCCATGACGATGCTGTGGCTGCGGCCGTCGAAGGAGGCGGTGCCGCCGAGGAACCGGTCGATGCGGTTGCCGTAGTCGTCGCCCCACAGCTCCTTCATCTGCTGCGGCGTGGGGTCGTCGGTGTCGGGGTGGCGGGCGGGCACGTACGCGACGGTGTCGATCTCCCTGCCGCTGCGGCCGTCGAACACGGACAGGAACTCCGGCCCGGACAGGACGCGCCCGACGCCGTCGCGGTGGTCGGCGCCCGGGTCGCCGATGACCCGGCCGCGCCCGTCGACGGTGCCGTCGGCGGTCTTCAGCGCGACCTCGGAACGCCCGTCGCCGTCGAAGTCCTGCACGGCGACCTGCGTGTAGTGCGCCCCGGCGCGCACGTTGCGGCCCAGGTCGATGCGCCACAGCTTCTCCCCCTGCAGCGTGTACGCGTCGATCAGGACGTTGCCGGTGTAGCCGTCCTGGGAGTTGTCCTTGGCGTTGGAGGGGTACCACTTCAGGACGAGCTCGTAGTCCCCGTCGCCGTCGAGGTCGCCGACGGAGACGTCGTTGGCGCTGTAGGTGTACGCCTCCCCGGCGGGCGTGGTGCCGCCGGCGGGCCGGTCCAGGGGGACGTCCAGGGACGCGGCGCTCCACGCGGTGCCGCTGTCGGCCTCCCCCGCGCGGTGGCCGTCGCGCAGCGGCACGACCTGGTAGCGGGCGCCGGCGCGCCCGCCGGGGTCGACGACGTTCGTGGCGTCGTCCCCGTCGAGCGTGGCGACGACCCGCCCGTCGCGGCGCACCTCGAACCCGGTGCCGGGCCGGTCGCCGGCCAGCAGGCGCCAGCTGACGAGGTACCCGCCGTCGGTGGGCACGGCCACGACCCCGCGGTCGAGGTCCTCCAGGAGCGGGTCGGGCCGGTTCCCGGCAGTGGCCGCGGTGGGCGCGGCGAGCAGCGCGGCCGCCAGGCCGGACGCGGTGAGCGCGGTCGCCGCCGCGCGGGTCGCCCTGCGGGCGGCCTCAGGGGTAGGACGACGTCGTCCCACGGTGCCTCCTCCGTTGGAATGCGTTTACCAAGGATGACGCTACGTAGCCGTGCCCCGCACGGTCAACCCTTCCCCCTCCGCCCCCCTCGCCGTGATCTTGCACGGTTGAGGGTTCACCCGTGCAAGATCAC